>QMWS01000006.1 GCA_003661745.1 Thermoprotei archaeon
AACCGACAGTTTATTGTAGAGAAAAGTTAGGAAAAAGGTATTGAGTAGTAGCTGCGGCAGGAGGCTGAGCCGCGTTAGCATAATAGCAAGTATAGCAACTACTGAAATTAGGAGTGGTAAAGCCGCTCCAACAAGATTAATTAAGATCGAACAAACCCTCCTAACTTGAAATTTTACTGTCTGATAAATCAGCGTGTTATCTACCCTAATTACTACGGCCTTTACGTGCTCCTCATCAAATAACTCATCCTTTACGTAAATATTGACCTCACTAACTATAAATACAAGCACTGATGAAAGTGATGCTAAATAAACGACCAAATCCTGACTTAGAGTAAAGCAGGTTAAGAGTTCCTTGAACATCAGTGCCATAACGACCGCTAGTACTGCCTCAAATATCTTCTTGCTAGTCAGCACGCGCCTTCCCGGTCTTTAAACTCCACATTGCTTTTATTTTAAAACACATGGTTCTTGAGGCTTGCTAATATATTAACCTTAAACTCACTAACAAGACTTAGGTGCTTAGTGATGCTATCAATAATCAAAGCATTGATGGAGAGCTTGGATCTAGCGGTATACTCTTATGTAAAGCCGGGTGCACCGCACAGGTTCTCACCTTACTTTAAGGATCTACATTCATTTATCCTAACATTTACGTCAACACTAGATACATACGCTGCCTGTGTGGAGGCGGGATTCTCCGTAGCCGAAGGTAAGGTAGGATTCACTAACTTGAAAATCGGTGATTTACTTAGGGATGCCTTACGTTTCTCGTCTAGGCGGTTAGGAGCACGCAACATTCCTGAATTTCATGTTGTAATGGTACCTGCGGTTATAGCATCGTCTTACGCTATGAAATTAGGGGGCAAGAACTTTATTGAGAATTTTAGGAAGGGACTTAATGATGCATTGATGTTTAATGATGTATCAGAGACTATTAAGGTCTATGAGTCGCTAAAGTCCTATGGCGGTAAGTACTCATCAATTATTGACGGCTTAATGCTGACACCAACAAAAATTAGGTTGGAGGGTGTTTCAATTCACGATCTCTACAATGAGATAGGGAGAGAAGACCTCGTACTAAACTGCTTCACTAGGAAGCTCAGCACACTAATTTCAAGTTCTAATATCTTCGTGAATACTTACTTGAAGTACGGTGACGCAAATAAGGCGGCGGTGGTAACTTATGGAAGCCTCGTTGAGGAGTTATGTAATATAAAAGTACTGAATTACTTAGAGAAGAAGTCGTTTACCGAGCTCCTTAAGCTAGACAAGGAGTTGCATAGTAAGGGAGTATCACTTCAGTACATAATTCCACTACTATGTATGTCTATCTTCTTGGGCTTACTCACCATGCAGCGCTAGCTTACGTACGACCGTGTGGCTAAAAAGTTAAAGAAATTGAAGAGGGATCAGCTTTTACTTACCTGACTTAAGAATGATAACAAGCTTTTTCTCGGGCTTGCTTCAATTACCGTAATGCCCTTCCTAGCAGGTAGCGACACATTGTATATTTTAACTGAGTCAATTACTGCTTCCGTCACTCTCGCATTATGTGCATGCGCGTGAATCACAATGTCTGGCTTAACCTCCCTTATTACCTTCTCCATTTCCCGGGAACCCATGTACGGATATATCTTCTCTGGCTCACCACGTACCGTAATCATAGTCGGTGCGTAGTGAGTTACTAGGATAACTATATCTGCGTGCCTTCTTACTTCATTTATTAAGTTCTTGATTATGTGCGGCCTCTTCCTGTAGACTACCTCTAGTTCAGGCTTATGGCGCCTCTGCCAAAACGTTAGCTTCTCTAATGCTCCTCTGGTCCCAACGAACCCTACCTTTATGTTTCTAACAACTATTAGTGATATCGAGTCATTAAGCCATATAATCTCCGGGTATTGCTTAATGAATGTGCCCTCTAGTTCGTGGTATTCCTCATTACCGAAGACAGCGACTATTGGCACACCTGGACACTTGGACCTTACTTCACTCACGACATACTCCAAATCTTCTACTCTACCCTCATCGACCATGTCACCAGCAAAGACGAATACATCAGGCTTGAACCCTACGAGCGTCCTTAAAGACGCCTGAAAAACGCTGAAGTATCGCTTGCCGTGCACATCACCTACAGCACATATTCTAACAACTCCCACTTTCTCTACCCCTAATTTTCCTACAACCTAGGTATTATGTATCGCTGGACATAACCCTCCTAAGCATCCCTCCTAACAATGTGGTAAAAGCTTTTTAATCTAGATAATTAGAACCTTGAGGTGCGGGATATGGTCAGCTTAATGGGCACTAATGCTGGAGGGCACCTCGGCTGGGTCACTAAGAGATGCAGAATATGCAATAGGAAATTAATTGTTGGTAAAGACGTAGTCTATATTTGCCCTAGGTGCAGCAGAACTAGAGGCGATGTATGCTTCTGCCCAGGTGACTATAAGGTACTACACGGAAGATGCCCCTACTGTGGTAGCGAGTTAACTCCAGTGCTTTCATAGACTATCATGAGTGTCACAGCCTAGAAGCCAGTCATTGCGTGTTAAGATGAATTAGTTGCTCTGATCAGTTGCCGCAAGTATTCATTATGTATTCGCTCACTGCTCTATAAAGCGCTTCAGGCTTTAGGTCACTTCTGACTCCATACGCTATAAAACTTATTGATCTCAACTTACCTAGAACCTCAGTACCCTCAATAACTACTTGCACTATACTTCCTTCGACATTAATTATAAGCCTCTTACTGTAGCATAGTCTCAATTCACTAATGCTTAATTCGCTGTCTACATCGAAACACCAGTGCAGTGCTGGTAGGTCACCAATAGCAGTGCAGGTATTACTATCGCTACAGACGTAAACTACCTTGATATGGCCGTTAATTATATGCTCCTTAGTATACACCTAGCATACCCCGTAATCGTGTGTTATTGGAGTAATATAAGGAGAAATGGTAGCCGGGCGGGGATTCGAACCCCGGTCACGGGGGTTCTCCCCTAGCAGGCCGTCCAGCCGAATGTTGAGGAGACTGGACGGCCTTATCTGGGCCAGAGCCCCGCATCCTTGGCCGCTAGACGACCCGGCTACTCCGTGGTATTAGGTATTTATAGAGGGGTTATAAGCATTATTGAGTTTGCGTAGAGAATAATGAATAGTGGTGTGGTGCCGCCGCGGGGATTCGAACCCCGGACCTCCGGATCTCCCAGGCGGGGCCGTATGAGTCCGGCGCTCTACCAGGCTAAGCTACGGCGGCACCATGGTAGATTTTCTAAATGAGGGTTTAAAGTTTTATTGTAACTATACTGTATTGGGATGATTAGTGACTCCAGTGGTGATCGGTGATCGGATCCACCCCTAAATGACCTACAGCGCCCTAATTCTTCTCTCTAGCTCCTCGCTAATTGCGACCTTAAGCTCGTACCTATGAACTCTAATTAGGTGCAAGTACATGCCCTTCTTTGTAAATGGTCCCTTATTACACAACCTGCAGTAGCGTATGCCATTCTTCTTTATGATTATATCGCTTGCTACCGCAGTAATTACCTCAGTAACTATGCTGAGGAGTGATGATCCTGCAATAACTGCTACGTGACTCCAGTCTATCTTTATGCCTGCCGCTGCCCTAGCGACAAACTCTATTAGGCGTTCAGCGAGCGAATCAATTTTCGACAATGTGAGAGCCACCACTCAACCCCTTAACTGAAGCTATTAAACCAACAAGCACTGTTTGAAGTACTAGCTGTGGATCAGCTTCCTCTAGCACCTTCCTTACTCTAGGCGATTTACTTAAGTCAACTTCAAATATCTCTATGAAATCCAGCATTATTTCCTTAGCCTCCTCCCTGCTTGCCCTACCCTCCTTAATAGCTATGCCGAAGTTAAGCAACCTATAAAGATATAGCTTAAGTTCCTCGTCACTTAGTCTCAACGACCACAGCGGCTTTACGGTATGCGAGAGCTCTGACGCTAGACCGTCAATATATTTTTGAGTTGCTAGCCTAACCACTAGCTCAGATACCCAATATTTTAGACTTAACTTAAGGTCGTTTGCGTACTGTCTATACCCCAGCTCTTCAAGTACACTGATGGCTGATGCAATGTACACTATCCTATCGCACACTATGTACAAGTAAGGAAATCCTTCCTCGAAGTTTACGAAAGGATATACGTGAGTACCTGCCTCGATACTGAGGTCATCTGCCATAACTATGCCCCTACATTCTACTAGGATTCATTGAGTGCTTTAAATAGAGAGATCAAGTAAGAAATTTCTTGTGAATTCATGAAGCTGCATTGCTGTATTAAGAAAAAGCACATTAGCGTTCTTTAGGTATTATCCAGGTTCATGATCTTATAAATTTTTCTCAGGCCAGCTAGCTATGACTTAAAATATCGCTAGCTTAAACCTAATCGTGGTGACACTTATGGGAGAGTTTAAGGTGTTTTCAAGAGTCCTGACGTATGCGACTAGGAGAAGATTCGAGGTAATATGCATTACAGATGATGTTGAAAAAGTTGTTGCTGAGTCAGGAATACGTAATGGTTTAGTACTCGTTTACGTGCCCCACGCTACAGCAGCTGTGATAGTGAATGAGTTTGAGCCTAGGATAGCTGAGGACTACATTTCATGGTTAAGAAAGTTCTTCCCACCTGGCGCTGGGTGGAGGCACGATGAAATAGACGATAATGCGCATGCACACTTAGCCTCAGCAATGATCGGCTCCTCAAGGGTTTTTCCGTTAATCGATGGCAGAATTGTTAGGGGTACGTGGCAGGAGATACTCCTTGTTGAACTAGACGGACCAAGAAGTGCGAGGAGAGTTATTGTTGAAGTCTTAGGAGTTTAGGTAGGTAACTTAATTTTGTTTACGCTTTATGTCTTTGAATATTTTCGCCCAGAGATCTCTAGCTATCTTTAGTAGGCTATAAAGGAATTCGCAAGTGTTTTCTTCGGGTGTTATTCTGCAGAAACTTGCTGATGCTTCATGGTAGTTCTCTCTAATTACTACTTTGATATTGGGGAACGCCTCGCTGCCTGTGCGCCCCTGAAGAATAATGTAAAGTGACCGTGAAGTCCTTATCCTAGATATGGCAATAACTGAAGGCAGTACCTTAAGCCTATTAATAAGCTCAGCTACTTTCTTAAGTCCTAGAATTTCAAGTGCTGGAATCGCCTTATCTGGTATGACAGACAGCATTAGCTCACTAATGTCACTGGTTAACCTAATGCTTACTAGGTCAATACGGTCCTCTGCGATATTCGCATAGATCGCACCCTCACGAACAGCAATGCTAGGCTTCCCTCCAATACTACCTGCTAGAGACTCAATAATGCCCTCCACACAGCTTTTGTTACATTCAGTAAACAACCTCTCAATCATTCTACATCACTATTTTCATCGACGAATAAGTATAAATCTAGTTGCTAAACACATTAAGTCATCATTTAGCGCTAAGTATCTTATATAACTAAGCAAGTTAAAACAAGTAGTAGTGAGGATGATAAAATTGGTTGCGGCGGGACCCCGACTTGGGAGGGCTGCGGGGCCTCGCGGACCCCACTGCCCTCCCAACGCGGCCAGCTTAACTTCCGGGATCTGACGAGTCCGGGTGTTTCCTGGCCGCTATGGTCGGGGCCGCCAAAATCTAGTAGGAAATTAGGGATTTTAAGCTTTTAACTACGTGCCGATGCTTCCTTTCCTCCTTGACGTACTATCTCTGAATACACTGCTACTATAAGTAGCGGAGCACCACATTTAGGGCACTTACCGACCTCCTTACCTACGTAGTCCCCCTCCCGAAATTCCCTCACCTCACTGTAGTTGCCGCTTATGCACGCAATCTTAGTTAGTATCTTTGGTGGTATAGCTGGCTGCTTACGTGTAGTAAAAAATGAGAGCAATGTATAAATCATTAGAACCACAAATACAGCAAGTAGTCCTAAGATTAGTGGGTCCAGCTGCATACTCTCACCACATTACAGTATTCCAACAGTATTCCCTATGCCAACAAGAATCACGCTCTCGCCTTCCCGTACCTTCTCCCTAATTATTTTCTTGACTATCTCAACAGCCCTCTGAACACCTTCATAAATCTTCTTGGTCATCGTGTTCAGAGCCTCCGCATCACTCATCTTGACAACAACTGCTTCTAGAGGTATTGAGTACTTAGTAGCCGTTCTCTCAATAGCTATCTTCTCAGGCCCTGGATCACCTATTGCTGCACCAACACCGTAGGCTACTTCACCTGTTTCTTCGCTCTCGAGCCTTAAGGCTGCATCAACAGTTATTATCCTAGCAACCTTACCGCCCAATCTCTCAACAACCTTCTCTACCGCCTCACCAGGCCACCCAACCGTAGCACCCGGGCCCCTCGCTTTAATAACGTAGAGTTTCCTTCCCTCAAACTCAGTAATGTAGAGGTCGGTCTCCTCAGCTACCTCCTCAGGCTTCGCATTACCGATAAAGTGCCTCGCTACTAAGGGCCCTACACCGTCACCTACCGGCGTTCCCTTCAGAAACGCATCTATCGCATCGTTATACGACCTAACTAACCTGAGTATTTGCGGCATTTCCAAGGCTAGCTGCATGACAAGTACCCAGTTGCTGTACTTTAAGCCAAGCTGGAAGTAGTGCCTCACTATCTTATTTATCAATCTAATGACGGACACTATCTCAAGTAAGACTTCAGTATTATTACGCTTCCACAGCTCAATATTGCCCAGCCTCTCACTAACATATGCCTTAACCGCCGCATTACGTACCCTGAGTAAGTGCTTTAGCCTCCTTATTATGTCGGTTGGCTCCTTACTTACTGGCTCAATAACGAAGAAGTTATCTAGGAAGTTCTCCATGAACTCTCTTGGATTACTCACACCCAACTTGCTTAGATACGCTATCGCTCTCCTCCTACTCTCATTCTCGATTTCAGATAGCTGATATAGTCTCTTCCTAATGAAAGAGGCCCATCTCCAGAGCTGCATTTTCTGAGGTATATCGGTGAAGTTGAGAAATAATGAGGTAAGTATTAATAGTACGAGCAGTGTTGATGCCCAGTCACTACTGCCATCCATTCACGTACTCCCCCACGATTAAAATTTAACGGGAAGTAATAAACAACTTCACCTCCCGCCTGAGAGCTCAGGATTGCTTGTAACTATGACACCTTCCTTACTTATGTAGATTGTTTCCTCAAACTGTGAGACAGCTCCTGCCCTAATCTCTACTAGTACCGGGTACTGCCTCAGGTATCCCTTACGGACTAAACTCCTCATAACGTTTCTTAAGCTAGCTACGTCCTCAATGACGTCCCTCAGCCACCTCTCACAAAATGGCAGTGTCTTAAACCTCTCACTAATTACCTCTAGCACCTTCCTCTCATCGTCGGTAAGCCCAAATCCAAGCTTAGTTTTCTTTAGTGCGTAGATTTGAACTTGTCTTAATTCGGTTACTGCACCCTTTCCATCTGTGGCGAACGGCTCGATGGCGTATGCCCGCCCTACCCTGAACTTACCGTGACTTATAGGGTCCTTGAAATTTGGTATAATGTCACCTGCGTGAATGTTATACCGGTCGAGGCTATGGCCACTTAAGTTTTTGATTACCTTAAAACCATACTTCCTAATAGTACTCTCTATTACTGCACCTACGTCAGAGAACCTTACTCCAGGGCTTACTGCCAAAATTGCCTTTTCTAAAGCATCACTAGCTGCCTCAGCTAATTTCCCTAACTTGTCATTAAAAACAAGCGTTATTGCTGTATCGGCTATGTATCCGTTGACGTGAACACCTATATCAACCTTAACTATCGAGTCCTCGGGAATTACCTCACCATCGTCTATTAGCGGTGTCCTATGAGCCGCTATCTCATTCACCGATATGTTGAGGGGAAACGCTGGCTGCGCATTTAGCTCCCTGATGTAGGATTCTACTTTCTCGGCTACTTCAACTAACTTAATACCGGGCTTCACTAACTTCTCAACATAATCCTTAACCCTATAACTTATCTCGCCAGCCTTAATGTAGTTCTTAATTTCCTCTTCTGACGTCCTACACACCCTACGCTAATCAATAATCGAGGGTTTTATGTATTTACTACTAACGCAATATTTATCCCTCCTATCTCAATTAATTGGTGGGTGTCTAGCTGATGGTCAAGGTTCGGTGGCTTGGACACGCGGCCTTTCTAGTAACGGTGGGGGCAAAGAAGTTCCTCATAGACCCATGGATTGAAAACCCGAAATCACCTGTAAGTGTTGACGAGATAGCTAATGAGCCAGATTACATTGTAGTTACACACCAGCATCTCGATCACTTAGGGAACGCCGTAGACATAATGAAGAAGAATAAGAGGTCTAAGTTTGTTGCTATATTTGAGATAGCCAACTATGTTGCTGAGCAGGTTGGCGACGAGACCCGTGTCATCGGGGCTAACATTGGCGGCCCCATAGATCTAGGTGACGGCTACACCGCTATACTAACTCCTGCACTACACTCAAGCGAGAGAGGAAGTCCTACAGGAGTGGTCTTTGGTAGGGAGGGTGAGTACGTGTACCATGCAGGAGACACTGGCCTAACGTATGACATGAAATTAGTAGGTGAGCTATATAAACCGCTAGTCGCCATTCTCCCAATAGGCGGACACTTTACAATGGGACCCATGGAGGCCGCTAAGGCTGTTGAATTAATAAGACCAAAATATGCGATACCAATGCATTATCACACATTCCCAGTAATTAAGGGTGACCCGAAAGAATTTGAGAGCTACGTTAGGAAATACGCACCTGAGGTCAAAGTAATTATCCTAAATCCAGGAGAGGAAATCGAACTTAAGTAGTTTTAGTATATGGTCGAATTAAACTTCTTAAATTTTCACTCAAATAAATACGCATTAATAAACAATTCCCAAAATCAGTTACTGCTTCACTAAATAGCTCAGACCTGCGCGGGGACCTCACCACTCGGTCCTTTCGAGCATCATCATCTAAACATATACTCATAATTTACCTTATAAATGAAGTACCCGACCTAATTCATGGGGAAATTCGTGAGAATTGCTGTATGCCTAACTGGCGCTAGTGGCATTGTTTATGGGTTAAAGCTGATTGATGAGCTATGGAAGAGAAACCATGAGATCTACGTTGTTATTAGTAGAAACGCTCTACTAGTTTCGGAGTCCGAGTGCTTTAATGAAAATAAGCTACTTGATTTTATCCAAACTAGAGCTGAGGAAAGTTATATGGACAACGACCTCACATCGCCTTTAGCTTCATCTTCATTTATACTCGATGCTGTTGTCATTGCACCTTGTTCGCTGAAGACGCTATCTGATATTTCATCATCTCACCAGAGCAACTTAGTAAGTAGAGTTGCATGTAATGCCCTGCGCTTAAGGAAGAAAGTTGTACTACTTATTAGGGAAACACCGCTGAGTACCATCGACATATTGAACATGCTTAAGGCATCAGTAGCAGGAGCAGTAATAATGCCTGCTTCACCAGCTTTCTACGGCAACATTGCTTCCCTTAGCGACGCAGTTAACTTTATTGTAGGCAAGATACTTGATGTCTTAGGCATAGAGAACGATCTCTATACTAGGTGGAGCGGTACGCGCACTAGTCAGCAAAGGTCTCTCTGCGACCTACTCTTCGGCTGAGCAGATCCCTGACCCTGTTATCCAGGGATTCCTTCTCAACCTCCTTAAGAAATTCATCACCACTCTCTCTAAACTTAATAGCGTACGCGCATGTCCCGTCAGGTAGCAGTGCTCTCCTCTCGCAGAATGCGAATTGGCACTTAACGCCTAGGCACTGATCGCCAATCCACCTGCACATTGCCACCTTCTGCACGTGACCCTTAACAACCTTATTTACGACCACTAAGGCATTCTTAGAACACTTAAAGAACGGACACAGCGGATTACACTGCTTTCCTAGAGGCATAGGTGTCGCCGGTCTAGGTGGATGCCTCCTACCTCTATCAGAATGCCTGCCATGTGGCTTCAAACCGCATCACCGTGACTATTTTTAAACTACCCCAAGATGTGTTTAGGGTCGAAGCCATTTAAACATTATGTATTTCCACTCATTACTCGGGTACGTAACAGCTAGGAGCAAATATTTCCTAACACTATGCGCCACCCTACCCCACCCAACTAGATCGCCAGGGTCTATACTCTCGCTGTAACTAATTACTTTCACAATAAATGGCGCGTGTTCTAGCCCAGGTCTCGTCTTATAGATGGCAAAGTCCGCGCCATACTTAAGCGCAGACCTAACTGTGAGGCCACGACTCCTTAATTCCTTGTATATAGGGTAGAGGTTGTCAAAGCTAGGCATTACTGACTTCGCAAGATTCTTCAATTCATCGATACTTAATTTTCTCTCGCCTTCGTAAACATCCACGATGCCTGCTTCAGCTAAGTATAATACTTCCAATAGTGAGAGCTCTATCGGCTCATTTATCTCGGTAGTCTTAGGCTTCCTAATACCTACTGGCTTCCCGAAGTAACCCTTAGAGAATATGCACCTAGCGAAAGGGACATCAAATATTATTGCTTTAGAACCTATGAGATACGCCTTACCCTTACCACACGTCCTCAGCTTATCTATGAATTGAGATGAACCTGATATAAGTCCCCACCCTCTTCATTATGTCCGCTGAATCCTCGAGCTTATCGAATAGTTCCTTGAGGAGTATTAGAGCGCCTACGTCCTTGCTGTAGTGCTTAATTATCTCCAAGCCGCTTTCCCTATAGTACTCATCAACAGCATTTTCTACCTTAAGCAACTCTATGTAGAGTTCGCGAATGTATTTTTGGTCGGCTCTTATCTTCTCTAACATAGCCCTGACTTTAGAAACCATATCTATTATCTTTCTGACGGTTTCATCCAGCTCAGCATAGAGCCTATCAGGCAGCCTCTCAAACTCCTTTGTATTGAGGAGTAAGTTTCTATATGCTGCTGCCTCTGCGTGCTCAGCAGCCCTAACTATGTCTTGTATTAAGTACAAGTAGATGTCCTTAAATGTTAGGATAGGTGATACCTTAATCACGTAATCCATCAGACTTATTGAGGTATTCTCAATATTGTCCTTAATGCTCTTTATCCTTCTGTGCCTCTTATCTACAGCTATAGCTTTCCCTTCATCTAGATCCTTAACCATGAATAGCAACTCCCTAAAGCACTCCTCAAGCTCCCTTAACATAGCATGTAGCTGCTCAATTATGTTGGTCTCAGCTATACTTTCCTGCTCTCCTGACTCACTATATCTGATGATCTCATCTGCCATCATCATGCCCGTTAAGGTAATAGAGTGTCATATTTTATATTTTTATGTTTGCCCTCACAAACTCTATTTATTGTTGTAAGGATGTAAGCACTTCAGAAATAAGTTTACCTAATTGATTAACCTCCTTAAGATCCTCTTCTATACTCTTGATTAAATTCTCTTCAATACCATTCCTACGCATCAACATGATTATTTTTCTAAGAAGCTCCTGTTCATCATTGACTGAAACCAGAAACGTGAATTCCATCAATGTTATTAACGAGTCCCTAAGCTCTTGCGGCATCTTTATTGGAGATCCAACAACTCTCACGTAAGCCCTCCTCGTCCTCCTTAATTCCATCAGCGTTGCCTGCAAATCACTATATTGTATCCTACCTCTACCGTAATCCCTCACCTGCTTTCTAAGCTTCCTGAGCAACTTATCTCTCTTAAGTGTTAAAGATTCAATATTCTTGTAAAGTACTGCGTCATCCATTACCTAAGCTCCCCTAACTGTAGCTAGTGTATTATCAGCGACACCGCGTTCTTTCATTACCTCCTCACTAACCCAAACCTCATTAACCGGTACCTTATCATCAAGTACTGCCTTAAAACGCATCTTCTTCTTACCTGGCACTGATAACTCAGCAACCTCCTTAATGCTCAGTTCTTGGGCTAGCGAAGGCGATATATGGAGCTCGCCCTCTTTAATATCTGGCTTCAGCCTAACTCTAATCCTTCTCTCCTTAACTTTAGGGCCTTCCCTTTTCCTTAACTGAGTAGCTGGCGGTATAACAGCTACAAGAGCCTTTATATCGCGTTTCTTACCCTCCTCAGCAGCCTTCTCACTCACTACATACACCTTGTAATGTACTCTTAATGGGGTTTTTATTTTATGATGTATTTAGACGTAAAATACTAGAGCAGGCTAAGTATCATTAGTTACTTTGTAAGGCTTATTAAACTTTTAACTTTGCTGATAACTTCATCTAATCCTACCCTGACTTGAGCACGCGTATCTCTCTCACGAATCGTTACGGTCCTATCCTCCAGTGTCTGATAGTCAACTGTTACCGCGTATGGTATACCTATTTCATCAGCCCTAGCGTATCTGCGTCCTATACTCCCTGAATCATCATAAACTGCTGTGAGCCCCTGCACTAGCGCGTTATGAAATATCTCCTTGGCAATGCTTATTAAAGGCTCCTTAGTCACTAATGGAAAGACCGCTAACTTTATTGGCGCTATCTTAGGCGGTATCTTAAGTACCACCCTGCCCTCCTCCTCAGTGTATGCGTGATCGAGAACAACCAATACCAATCTTTCTGCACCAAATGACGGCTCAACAACATGCGGTATAAACTTCTTGCCGGCTATCTTTTCCTCAACAACCCGGACTTCAACAGCGCTTAGGGGTACCCTAAACCCGTTAACTTCTATATGACTCTTACCTTCAGCCAGCGCTCTCCTTACTACATCAACACTGAGCTTCCTCAGCGACTTAAGGACCTCACCGCTTTTTCCTCTAAAGAGTTTGCCTATAATTACCTTATTTACGAATATCTCCTCTACTTTCTTGATAACAGGCTTATCGAACTTCTTAAATACCGTTAAGTCCTGGCCTGAGTATTTCATGTGACCCGAGAGATCGTAGTCTCCTCGGTAGGCGTGTCCTGAGACCTCAATCCAGCCCCACCTACTTATCCTAACTAGCTGATCGAAAGTCTGCGTAGCATAGTGTGCCCTCTCATGAGGTAACTTCTCCTCAAAGAACATACTGTCCTCGGGTACCCCGAGCTCCTTGACGAATTCTTTAGCTACAGCCATCCAATAAGCTAGCCATGCATTCTTGACCACACCTTCCTTTACCGCTTCCTCAACATCAAAGACGTCAGGCTTCTCCTCCCCCCTGATCTTCGCGTCAGCTGTAAGAATCCTTAACTTACCTCCAAACCTACTAAAGGGTGGTTCACCGGGGTCCTCCGGATCAAAGAAGAACTCCACCTCCATTATAGTAAACTCCCTTAAGCGAACCATGCCCTGCCTTGGAGATATCTCATTTCTCGCTACCCTACCAACTTGGGCAATACCTAAAGGTAGCTTCTCTCTCATTACGGTGTGAACTCTCTTAAATGATGTAAACATTCCTTGAGCTGCTTCAGGTCTCAAGAACGCAGTATTCTGCGTATACGGGCCTATGAAGGTCTGAAAGAGTAAGTTAAATACTCTTACGTCGCCTAGGTCACCACCGCATATAGGGCACTTAATGTTGTTATCTCTTATTAACTTAGTCAATTCTTCAACACTTTTTCCCTCAACTTTAATCTTTAATGCCTCCTCAATGAGCTGATCGGCCCTATATTTTCTCTTACATGAAAGACATTCAACTATAGGGTCTGTGAAATGCTGTAGGTGCCCGCTTGCCTCGAAAACCACCTTAGGTGTTATGACAGGTGTCTCTATCTCTACAACCATGTCCATGTGCCTTATTACAAAGTACTCTCTCCACAGCTGAACTATATTATTCTTGAGTAAGGTGCCTAGCGGCCCTAAGTCGTAGAATCCCGCTACTCCACCGTATATCTCAAATGATGGCCAAAAGAACCCCCTCCTCTTAGCCAACTCAACTATCTTTTCATACTTATCAAGTTCTCGGTTGCTCATACCGCTAACCCTACACAAACCCTTAATTATAGTTTTAAACTTAAAACCTTTAATTGGTGGCTGATTTTGAAGGAACTCTACCTAAATAAGTCTCCGTACGTGTTTCTCGGTATTAGTGGTGATCCCTCAAAAGTCCCCTATAGTATCGTTGGTGTGCCTTTCGATTCTACATCAAGTTTTCGCAGCGGCTCAAGGTTTGCGCCATTGCACGTTAGGTTAGTATCTCAAAGTCTAGAGACGTACTCCTTAAGGGCAGATGTTGATGTCGAAGACTTCCCGGCGCATGACGAGGGTGACATCATAGTGTCACCTGGTGATATTTCATGGACATTTAGGGCTATTGAGGAGGTATCTGAGGAGCTATTCAGTAGTGGCAGGAAACCTGTATTTATTGGTGGAGACCACATAATTTCAGTCCCCATAACCACGGGTATGGTTAAGGCCTTAGGTAAGGATCTATGCCTAATTCTACTTGATGCTCACCTAGACCTCCGGGACTCATACTTGGGAAATAGGTTCAGCCACGCATGCGTAACTAGAAGGCTGTGCGAGGTAGTCGACCCTAGATCCATACTTGTCATCGGTGCTAGAGCATTTAGTAAGAGTGAACTTAATGATGCTAGGAAGCTCAAGCTCAAGTACTACACTACACTAGACGTAAGGCGGCTGGGTGTGAGGGGTACTGCTAAAGTCATTAATGACTTTACGTCATCATTTAGTAGGGTCTACATATCAGTGGATTTTGACGTCTTTGATCCCGCATACGCACCCGGTGTTCAGACACCCGAACCTGACGGTCTCTCTCCAGGCGAGGTATTTGACATATTGTATAAAATAGTAGATTCGAGGGTGATTGGACTTGATGTAGTTGAGGTTTGCCCTCCACACGATGTCAACGACGTCACGGCAGCACTAGCCGCTAAGACGGTGCTGGAGATACTTTCGTATATGCATATTTCACGGTAGCTGTGGTGTATACGAAGATTGTAGTGAGCGGTAGAATGAAGGTTTAGTAAAGCTTCTTTACTATTCCTAGCGCCTTATCCGTTTTTGCAATTGACTTAAATGCCTCCCTCTCCAGCTCTGTTAGCGCTCTTATCGCATCAATGTTCTCCGGTACCACGTTCGATTCATTAGGTGTTGCCCACATTAGGTACACCTCATATCCAGTCTCGTCAACAGATATGCTATCTAACCACACTGGAATCTCGTAGAGGTCACCTCTAGGCCTGCCTGTATCTCGCGCTATCTCAAAGATCGAATTAAGACCCTCTACTCCGTCCTTTCCTGAGATGAAAACCACTCGCGGCTCCTCTTCTAGCACCTTTATAACATCGTCCCTTGTTACTTTCGTCTTAAGCTCTAGCATTGCCGTATGTAGGTGGAAGAGATTGTGACTCGCCTTTACTGCCATAGTCATTATGTTTAGATCTGGTATTACAGTCCTAGCATCAGGCCCATGGTGGGATGGCACGCGGAGGTCTGGCACCACCGTGTTCATAATGCCTGTGTGGCTTGACTCCCAGACATCTACTGCCCTCCTAACAATAACTACCCTAGCCTTCTTAACGCCCAGTTTTTCGTGAATACCACCAATCACTCTACATATAGCTGTTGTATTACAGCTCACGACCCTGACAAACTGCTTGCCTAGCGCTTCCGAGTAATTTCTCTGAGCTACAAATGATGTACCTGCTACCTCGTGTTTTTCGCCTCCCTGAAAGATCGCCTTTACACCATACTTCTCATATATTTGCTTATTCTTGGCTCCTACCTTAGCTGGTGTAGCATCTATTATCACATCAACCTCACCCTTCCTTAATAACTCCTCCAAAGTGCCTTCCACAGGTACGCCACTTTGACGCATCACATCAGCTCTTTCAGGTATGGACGCGTATACTTTATACCCCTTAGCTACAGCCATCTTCACTCTCCAATCACCAACTATGTCGGAAACTCCCACTAGCTCCATATCATCCTGCTTCGTAACAGCATCTGCAACTCTCTTTCCTATTACGCCATATCCATTAACTAGAACCCTAACTTTAGCCTTACCCATAAGAATCCCGTAATGTTTCTATGCATAAATTAAAAAATAAGTATAACGGACACTCAATACTTCCCGGTAGCTCTCTTGACGTAGTGCACTAAGAGTCGGCTATTCCGGCAATTGAGATAAAATATATTAAGGACTTAGAACCCCATCATTATTGGGCGGAGGAGCCGTACGGGAATCATAAGAGGCGATCTCTGAGACACCGGGTGGTCCGGGGTTCGAATCCCCGCGGGCCCACCATTTCTCTCCTACTCAATTCTTAGCTTAATCAGACTTTGAACGACATTATCTATCGCTAGCTCATATAGCTTTAACAAGCTTAGGCTCTTCCTTACGCACCTTGACTATTATCTTGGACCCGCAGGCTGGACATCTGATAAACACGAATCCCTCACCAAGTTCCTTGGCCTCAAACGCCTCTATATCCCTCTTACTGAAGAATCTACCGCACTTCCAGCACCTGTAGAGTATATCTGAGCTCATCTTAAGCACCGTAAACTTTAAAGTAAGGACTGTAAAATACTTTATTACTTACTATGATCATATAGTGAGCCAATTTAGCGGGCTCCTTGACGGGCAATAGTAAAAGCTTATAAGGTTTGCCACCTCTTGAATAGTGTAGCAGGGTGGGTCATGGGGAAGAAGAGCAAGAGCGATATCGAAGCCCTCTGTGGTGGACTACCTGAGGAACTATGTGTGCAGCTGGGAGCTGAGCAGCAATTCGTAAAGATTAAGGTAGAGAAGCGAAAATTTGGGAAAGAAGTTACTATTATAGAGGGATTAGATCCCACAGTATATAACTTAAAGAAGGCTGCCTCAGCACTTAAGTCAAGGCTAGCTACGGGAGGGACTGT
>QMWS01000007.1 GCA_003661745.1 Thermoprotei archaeon
GCTCAGGCACCGCAGCCTCAGGCTGCTCCAGCTGAGGAGAAGAAGGAGGAGGAAGAGGAGGAGAAGAAGGAAGAAGTTAGTGAAGAAGAAATCGCAGAAGGAATATCATCACTATTCGGGTAAAGGATGTTTTGTGTATTAAGCTATTTCAATATCCTCAGCTACACCCTCACGCAACTTTAGCTTCTTCTCTCCTTCTGCTGGTAAATAATAAATTTGGTTAGTTTATATACGTAGTTAAGGGTAGTACTTACAGGCAGGGAGGGTTAGAGATGGGTTTTCAGGTTGATCCCAGCATATACAGAGTCCGAATGTTTAAGGAACGAGGATATGTTAGGCAGAAGTGCAAGTATTGTGGAGTCTACTTTTGGGCGTTACGACCCAGGAATGATTGTAATGATGCGCCGTGCACCGACTACACGTTTTTCGATATTAAGCTGCGGGTAGGTCCTCTCTCAGTTAAGGAGACTAAGGACAGGTTCATAGAGTTCTTCAGAAGAAGAGGTCACGAAGTAATTGAGCCGCATCCTGTTGTTGCTAGGTGGAGGGAGGATCTTTACTTAACTATAGCGTCCATAGTTGTCTTTCAGCCGCATGTCACCTCAGGCATAGTTCAGCCGCCAGCAAATCCATTAGTCATTGCTCAGCCATGTATAAGGCTAGAGGACATTGACAGTGTAGGCTATACCTTCGGGAGGCACTTAACTAACTTCATTATGGGCGGTCATCACGCATTTAACTACCCAGACAAGTTTGTTTACTTCACGCACGAGACTGTGGAGCTCGCTAGAGAGTTCTTTGTTGATGACCTAGGTGTTCCTGAGGCTGAGATAACGTTTAAGGAGTCATGGTGGGAGGGGGGAGGCAATGCTGGGCCATGCTTTGAGGTGGCTGTCGGAGGACTTGAGGTAGCAACGCTAGTGTTCATGATGTATGACGTAAAGGACGGCAGGTATGTTGAGATGCCTATTAAGATTGTCGATACGGGGTACGGTATCGAAAGGATTTCCTGGCTTACTCAAAAGTCGCCTACGGCATTTCACGCAATCTACGGCGACTTAGTTGATAGATACTTTAAGATGCTTGACTTGAGAGTTCCACCCAAAGAGTTCTTTGAGGTAGCTGTTAAGTATATTGGAAGGCTAAATCCGAAGAATAGAGACGACCTAATTAAGCTGCTTGACCACATAGTATCGGCATCAGATTACAGTGAGGAGGAAGTTGCGAGGTACCTTAATGACACCATCAACGTATTTACATTACTAGATCACGTCAAGACAGCCTCTTTAATGCTTGCAGATGGCGTTGTTCCGTCGAATGCTGGTGAGGGTTACTTGGCTAGACTTGTCTTAAGGAGGATCTTCAGGATCCTTGTCCTACTTAAGAGTGAGGACGTACTAGATGAGCTCTTCCTACAGCAAGTGGATTATTGGAAAGCACTCTATCCTCAGCTAGCGAAGCGAAAGGACTACATAGTTGATGTAATAAGTCATGAAGCTCGCAAGTATAGGGAAGTAATATCGAGAGCGCCATCACTAGTGAGGAAGTACATTAAGAGAGGTGGTGAGGGCTTAAGCCTAGATGAGCTAATAGAGCTCTATGATAGTCATGGCATACCTCCTGAAATAGCCTCTGAAGTAGCGAGTAAGTATGGTGTTAAAGTTGACGTACCGAGTGACTTCTACTCAAGAATTGCTAGAAGGCACAGCAGCGCACCTATCAAGCGTACTGTAAAGGAGAAGGTTCCAAGTAACGTATCTGAGCTGGTACGCAAGCTTAGGCCGACAAAGCTCCTCTTTCACGAAGACCCCTACATAAGGGAATTCAGCGCCACTATAGTAATGATTCACGGACCTTACGTTGTCCTTGACCAAACAGCATTTTACCCTGAAGGAGGTGGGCAGGCAGCTGATACAGGCTACCTAATACTTCCTTCAGGTGAGGCTATAAGAGTGCTCGATACTCAGAAGGTCGGTAGTGTGGTCATCCATAAGCTAGCTAAGGAATTACCTCAGAACCTCATCGGGCGGGCGGTGACAGGAAGGATAGATTGGGAGCGCAGGTACAAGTTAATGAGACACCACACAGCAACTCACATAATACTAGGTAGCGCGAGGCAGATCCTCGGAGACCACGTCTGGCAAGCAGGTGCTGAAAAAACAGAAGAGAGAGCTAGGCTAGACATAACGCACTATAAACCCCTGAGCAAGGAGGAGATAAGAAAGATTGAGGAGTTAGCTAATAAAGTAATTGTAGAGGGAAGAAAAGTTAAGTCTATGTACCTCCCTAAGTACGTGGCAGAGCATAAGTATGGCTTCAGACTCTATCAGGGCGGTGTGCCTCTAGAGCCAGTAATTAGGGTGGTTGAGATAGAAGGTCTTGACGCAGAAGCATGCTTCGGTACCCACGTAAGTAACACGATGGAGGTAGGTGCCATTAAGATCGTAGGTGTTGACAGAATAGCTGACGGCGTGGTTAGGCTGGAATACGTCGCAGGTACTCAGGTATTTGAGTACGCTAGGAGCCTTGAGTCAAAATTAGCTGAAGCTTCATCGATTCTCGGCGGCGACGTAGTTCAGAGGGCAAAAGCTATTGTGGGTGAATTAAAGAGCATGACATCACTGCTTACAAACTACCGTAAGTTAATTCTGAGTTCGCTAACTAAGCAGGCACTAGCGGAGGCAGAATATGTTGCTGAAGGGATTAAGGCGGGCGTAATATGCCTTAGCATTTCAGATAAGAACATAGTTAGGGAGCTACTTATAAAGCTAAGCTCACTAGCATCTGAACTCGTAGCTCTTGCGGTAATGCCTGCGAGTAGTGGCTCACTAGTGGAACTATCCTTAGGCAGTAAGGCAGCAGGTATTCTTGATGCGAGAGAGGTATTAAACAACTTGCTGAGTAAGTACGGAGGTAAGGGAGGCGGTAAAAAAGATCATGCCTCAGGGTTTGTCAGGAAAGATGCAAGTAAGTTCTGTAGTGAGGTCCGGAACGACCTGCTGGTCATACTGAGGAATAAGTTGTGTAAGTTATAAGTAAGGTACTAATTATGGAGCACGGTAGGCAGGGCCTCGAGAAGAAAGTTATTGATGCTATTAAGGATTACAAATACCTACTTAATAGAGGCTACCCTCAAAAAGCATGACTAGATTTCGTTGTCTCAAGGTATGCATTAAGTAAGGAGTGGAGATCACTTCTTCTGCGGTGCGTTCACAGGGAAGAAGACGCAGTGCTGATAAGGAGTAAGCTAAGGGATAGGGTAGGTCCTAATGACAGGTTGATTATTGATGGCTACAACACTATACTAACGATTGTCTCAGCTCTTGAGTGCAGGACCCTGTACCTATGTGATGACGGCATCGTGAGAGATCTCAGGAGCGCTTATGTAAAGGACTTCGCAACGCCACTAGTCCTCAATGCACTTGAGATACTTAGTGAGGAGCTGGCTAGGCTGAGGGTTGGTGATGTCGCAATAATCCTAGATAGTAATGTAAGCTGGAGCGCACGGCACGCAGAAGTAATAAGAAAAATAATCAGTGAAGCAGAGGTTAAGCTAGCTAAGAAGGCAGATATTGAAGTGCTCAGTACTAGGGGTATAGCCTGCTCAAGCGATTACTTAATTCTAAAAAGAGCAAAAGCAATCTATGACCTCGCAGGCAAGATAATACTAAGGAACTTTAAGCATAAGGTCGAGGACATAAACAAGTACATATACTAGCCAAAAGCAGCTACGCGTAACCCAAATCCTCAATCGCTAGAACTAAGGAATGCTTAAGAACCCCAGAATAATCTAAGAAAATAGTGGTAGGCTCCTGGGCCCGTCGCCTAGCCAGGATAGGGCGCCGGCCTTCTAAGCCGGTGGTCCGGGGTTCAAATCCCCGCGGGCCCGCCACACCAATTTCTTGGGTTCCTTAAGATGCTGTCCTGAAACTCCTACTAAAGCCACAATAACCTCTGTGTCGGTATGTATGTTAGGTAGAGTATATGAGCGTTAAGATGGTCGACATATCGTTTAAAGATGTAGTCTTTAGAGAGGCAAGAGCTGAAGGCTTCATCAAGCTGAGAAAGGAGACTATAGAGTTAATTAAGGAGGGTAAGGTAGAGAAAGGCGATGTCTTTACCATAGCTAAGGTAGCTGCTATTCAAGCAGTTAAGAAAACACCTGAATTAATTCCGTTGTGCCATAACATACCGATTACGTTTGTTGATGTGGAATTTCAGGTAGTTGGTGAAGATAGGGTGAGGGTTGAGGCTACTGTGAGGGCGAGCGCGAAAACAGGGGTAGAAATGGAGGCACTAACAGCTGTGGTAGCGGCGCTACTTAACATATGGGACTTAGTTAAGAAGTATGAAAAAGATGAGAATGGGCAATATCCATGGACTGTTATAGAGGGTGTGAGGGTTATATCTAAAATTAAGCGCTAGGCTAAGGGCTTAGTGAGGTGTTATAGCTTGGCAATCATAAGAGCTATAACGGTGCATGTTCCTGAGCATGTGAGCAGTCAAGACAATGTCAGGGAGCTTACGGATAGAGTTAAGTCAATTATTGAGCGCTGTAGGAATTTACTGAGGAAGCACTCGCTTGAGTGCTGGGGGTTTAGGGCTTCATTTCCATCCCTTAAAAGTATTGAGCATATCGACCTACATGAGATAGCGGTGAGTCTCAAGGAATTTTCCAGTGAGTGCGGAGTAATTACTGCTGGACTACATCTAGACGAAATTAGTAGTGTGAAACACTATGAACTGCTAATTAAGTTCTTGGAGGCGAGCGATAAGCTCTATGGTTCTGTCCTAGTTAGTGATGTAAGGCACCTGGACTGGTATGTTGAGTGCTTAGAGAAGCACAGCAACAAATCTGATTTATTTACTAGATTAGCCGTAATATTCCCGAGTCGTGTACTTACACCGTACTTTCCGGCATCCACATCTTATAGTGGCTTATGGGGCATCAGCATTGCCCTAAGGTACGTAGACCTTATCAAGAAAGTTGTCACGGGCGTGCAGGGATATAGTGAGCTAATTGAGTACATTAAGAAAGTATTCGAGCTATGTAAGGGCTTAGAAGCAGAAGTTGGTGCTAGGTGTTTCGGATTAGATCTCTCCTTATCACCCTGGATGGACGAGAGTGTAGGAGAGGTCGTGGAATTATTAAGTCAAGTAAATATTCCTGAACCAGGCAGTGGTTGGGCTGTATTCAAGCTTAATCAACTAATTAATCAGCTAGCTCTCGACGCGAAAGTAGATATAGTAGGGTTTAATGAGGTAATGTTGCCTATAGCCGAAGATAACTTGCTTAAGAAGAGGGTACTTGAGGGTAAGCTACGGATTAGCGACATAGCACACCTTGTAATGTTCTGTGTATCTGGGGTTGACATGGCTGCTGTATATGTTGGTGATGAAGAGAGGAGAGAAAAATTAAGAAAGCTACTTTACGATGTCTATGCCCTCAGTCTAGTAAAGAGAAGGAGTATAGGTGTCCGGCTAATACCAACAACGGTAAAGCCAGGTGGGGTCATTAGCATAGAGAAATTTGGTGATATCCCCGTAGCGGATGTGTAGGAGTTTAAGGTTATAAGGGAATTGTAAGCGTGGAGCCGCGGCCGGGATTTGAACCCGGGACCTCCGCCTTACCAGGGCGGCGCTCTACCGAGCTGAGCTACCGCGGCCCACCGTTGATGATGTTATACGTAGACTTAAAATTTTTGCTGTTAATGCGTGGGGGCGCTAATGGAGTGACTCAGTAATTTATACTATTTCTTGTAACTCACCTCTGAGGTCATAGAAGGTTACTTCATCTATACGTACGATAACGCTCTTGCCTAAATACCTTAAGTCAGTTAATGGTTTACCGTTGATTTTAATGACTACTGGCCTGTAATTAACTGTTCTACCTATAAGATGTCCCCGAAAACCTCTCTGTGTAATTAAGCACTTCGCGTATGCTCCCGCATATTCTTTATTAATGGTTAGACATATGCCTTCAATGACTTTGGCTAATATGCTGCTTCTCCTCTTCTTAATAGGGTCAGGTACCTGGGGCATTGCTGCTGCTTCGGTCCTTGGCCTTATCGTGTATTGGGCAAGGTGTACTCTATCGAATTTAAGTTCCTTAACTGCCTCCACGGTTCTCTGAAAAGCTTCTTCGTCCTCGCCTGGATGGCCTACAATTATGTCAGTCGCTATCGTTACTCCAGGTATCTTCCTCCTAACCTCAAGCACTATTGACTTGAATTCATCATACGTGTATTTCCTCTTCATTATCTTTAGTACGTTATCGTCAGCTGACTGAAGCGGTATGTGAAGGAACTTAAATACATTAGGGTGCTTCAGCACTTCAATAACTCCGTCAAGAATGTCGTTAATCGTGTCCGGATTCGCCATCCCTATTCTAATCATGTACTCGCCGCGAACATTTTCTAAGATTGCGTTAACTAGGTCAGGAAGGCGGGTGTCACCTAAGTCTAAACCGTATGATGCGGTATCCTGAGCAGTCAACTCTATCTCCTTAGCCCCCTGTTTAATTGCTTCTTCAACGGCATTAACTATTAGCTTAGGATTGTATGACTTTAGCTTCCTGCGCGCTATCTTAACGATACAGAACGAGCAGTCACCTATACAGCCCTCAGCTATTGGTATGGCTGCAATTGCGTCACTAACAGAGCCGCTGAGATATGATACGTCTCTGTCCCCTGTAATTAGATGTACCGTAATCGGCGATTCTAGTACATCAACAATTCGGGTGATATTCTGAGGTGAAATTAAGGACGCTTCAGGAATGACTGACTTGATTGTATATGGTTGTGCCGAAACCATGCAGCCAGCAATAACTATCTTTCTACCTTTCACTAGCCTCCTTATTTCACTCAACCTGCGGAGTATACGCCCTTCCGTATCTGACCTTACAGTGCATGTGTTTATTATTATGGCGTCAGCCTCATGTATCGAGTCAACTATAGTATGGCCTGCACTAACCAGTAACTTCCTCATTAACGCGCTGTCAGCCCTATTTAGTGCGCAGCCGTAGGTCTCTATGTACACCTTCATAGCGTACCTATTCTTTAAGCTACTTAATTAACTTAAAAACTTCAGAGTTCACTCATAGTAGGGAATGCTCATGGGTGATAAGGATATATTCGACTATAATGTGCTACTGGAGAGACTCTACGAGAGCTTACCAAAGAAGAGAGTAACCGAGACTATCGAAATACCAACGCTAAATATAGCTCATATAGGCCTTCAGACGCAGATAAGGAACTTCAAGGAAATATGCGATATAATAAGGAGAGAGCCCAGGATATGTATGAGGTTCTTCTTAAAGGAACTAGCAGCTAGAGGTACAATAGATGATTCGGGTATCTTCACTATCTACTCTAGAGTATCGGCACAGACACTTAATGCGCTATTCCGGAGGTTTCTGATGACATACGTTAGGTGTAGTACATGTGGCTCATTACACACAGTCTTAATTAGGCAGGGGAAAGTATGGGTAATAAAGTGTCTTGCATGTGGTGCTGAATCGCCTGTTAAGCCGATATGAGTACATTGGATTTTTATAGCTACCTGCTAAAGATTAATAACTTATGAAGCAATAAAAGACTACAGCATAAATGCTCCATTATTTTGTAATGGGATGCGGATCATGAAAGGAAGAGAAGTCTATGTTAAGGTTATGGAGGTAGACGACGTAGCTGGCGTTAGGATAGTAGTGGCTGTCTGTGATAAGGAGTTATTGGGTAAGAAATTCTCAGAAG
Organism: Thermoprotei archaeon; assembly: GCA_003661745.1. Taxonomy (GTDB): domain Archaea; phylum Thermoproteota; class Thermoprotei_A; order Sulfolobales; family NBVN01; genus B83-G16. The sequence continues at coordinate 7,752 of QMWS01000007.1, forward strand.
GTGGGGTAGTACTTGATATTAATAAGGACTTTTTCGGAGGATTCCTGACAGATATTGATGAGGCGCTTCACTACCTCAAGAACGCATTTACAGCTATGTTGGTTGGCGAGAATATAGTTCGGGAGGCAATAAAGGCAGGCTTAATTCACCCAGAAGCAGTACTTAAGGTCTCAGGTATACCTTACGCACATATCGTGAGGCTGTAAGTGATGGGGAGGCGCTTTTGCGTACGATGCGGCTCTGAGGAGGGACCAGATAACCCCATAATAGATAGCTTATGCCCTAAGTGCTTTGTTAATGAGAGATCGATAATTAAGCTACCCAATACTATAAAAATAACTATCTGTCCAGTATGTGGATCTGTCTATTATAAGGGGTCTTGGATTAAACTCGGAGATGATCTAAGTGAAGTGCTTGAGTTCCTCATAAACAACTACTACTTGACGTCAGGAAGGGGTGTGATATACAATGGTTTTACAAATGTTAGCGTTAAAGTAACTAGTATTGAAGAGGGTAAGGCCTACCTCTCTATTGAAGGCACGTACGAGGGAGTCAGAATAAACCATGGGTATGTGGTAAATATTAGGATAGATAAGAGGTTATGTCCCAAGTGTACTAAGGTACGTGGAAGACACTTCGAAGCTATAGTTCAGATCAGGTCTGAAGTGCCGATAAGGCGTGAGGTAGTAGAAAGAGTTTCATTGGTACTCTCTAGAATGAAGGGATTGGAGGAAAACATAGTTGAGGTCAAGGAGTACAGGGATGGCGTTGATATTAAGCTACTGAGCCAGTCTGTAGCACGTCAGTTAGCTAACATTCTAAAGCGTGAGTTCGCCGCTAAGATCACTCAGACGTGGAAGGATTCAGGATACGTCAGTGGTAGGAAGCGCTCAAAGCTAACGATCTCTGTTAGGGTGCCAGGGCTGCTTGAAGGGGATATTGTTGAGGTTGATAATGTACTAGCTGTAGTTACTAGCGTAAAGCAAGGTAGGGTAGTCCTCAGGAGGCTTGATGACGGCGGGCAGCTAAGGCTTGATCAAAGCAGCTTGTGGGAGAGAAATGTTAAATTACTGACGCCTAAGGACTACGCGGTATTGAATGCTATTGTGCTGGGATATGAGGGAGGTAAAGCAGTAGTTCAAGCTGAAGAATCAGGGAATGTCTACTATATCGCAGCGCCTAAGCTATTCAAGCCGGGCACTGGAGTTAAGATATTGATTTATAAGGGAAGGACGTACCTAATGATATGAAGGTGACGGTAGCAGATGGGAAAGAAGAAAAAAAGAAAGGAAGAGGAGGACAGTGAGCTACTCCTTCCTACTGAGGAAGGACAGGTAATATGTGTAGTAACTGAGATAATAGGTGCTAATTACATTAAAGTATTCTGTATGGATGGAAAGTCCAGAATGACTAGGATTCCAGGAAAATTGAGGAGGAGAATGTGGATTAACCCTAAAGATGTTGTGCTAGTTGGAGTCTGGGAATTCAGAGATGACAGAGGAGACGTCCTATACAGGTACAGCAGAGAGGAGAAAAAGAAGTTAATAGAGCTTGGTTACCTAGACCCAAAGTTGCTTGAGTTTGAAGAGGGTGAGTTCTAATAGACGGTAAAAGTAAGGATGTAGATAAGATTCTGGATGAGTATTATAAAATCACTGGAAAAGAGCGGAGACTAGTCGATAAAGACCTTTTTGAAACTGTGGAGGAAGTATTTGATACGGCTACGGTAAAGACTATACTTAACCTCGTTAGGAAAAGGTACATCTACGAACTTAAGGGTGTTGTAAGTGCCGGTAAAGAGGCAAGAGTGTACTGGGGCACTGACTTTAGGGGTAATGATATAGCAGTTAAGATATACTTAACATCTACGGCAGAGTTTAGGAAAGGGCTTATAAAGTACTTGAGGGGTGACCCAAGATTTGATGGCAAAATTCCTAGATCGACAAGGAAACTAATGTGTCTCTGGGCGCGTAAGGAGTTCAGAAATTACTCGCTGATGAATGAAGCAGGTGTCTCTGTTCCTAAACCAATTACTCAGCTCGAGAACGTACTTGTAATGGAGTTCATAGGTGAGAAAGGGAGAAGGGCACCGCTTCTTAAGGAAGTTGAGTTAAGTGATGAAGAATACTATGAAATATTTAAGAACTTAATTATGGACGTGAGGAAGATGTACCGGGTAGCAGGTCTAGTACATGGTGACCTAAGTGAATATAATGTAATGATATGGAGAGGTAGGCATTACATAATTGATGTGAGTCAGGCGGTGAAGGTTACGCATCCTAACGCTCACGAATTCTTAGTCAGAGACTTAAGAAATATCAGAAGATTTTTCGCAGATGAGATAGGTCTTGATATACCTTCATTAGGGGAGCTCTATAATTACGTTATCGGCGACACAGATAGCTTAGCGGGTATCGATGAGTTATAACTTAATTATCTCTTTACAACTTAATCTAGATATGAGAGTGTTCGAGATGGGAGAAGACTTTAAACATCCAGCAGTGACCCCAGGTATGACTAGACTCTACGTTAGGGTACCCCTAGATAGGGTCGGTGCACTAATAGGGGAAAAAGGTAGTGTACTAAAGGAACTCGAGAAGCGAATGGGTGTTAAAGTAGTTGTTGACAGTAGTAATGGTACCATAATAATAGAGCCTCTCTCACCTACTACACCAGTGTACAATCTACTTAAGACAAAGGACTTCATCAGGGCAGTAGGAGCAGGCTTCTCACCTGATAGGGCTTGGAGAGTGCTTGAGGAAGATCAGGTATTGATAATAATAGACCTTAAGGAGGTAATTGGTGACTCACCTAATCACTTAACGAGAGTTAAAGGTAGGATAATAGGTGAGGGAGGTAAGGCTAGAAAGAATATTGAGTCAATGACTGGCACCTACATAAACATATATGATGATATTGTTGCGATAATAGGTGATTATGAGTCAGCTCAAGTAGCTAGAGAAGCTATAGAGATGCTTATACAGGGAAGGCAGCACTCAACGGTTTATAGGTACCTAGATAGGGTTATGAGAGAAATAAAGAGGAGAAGAATGAGCGACTTATGGCTAAAGGAATTCAAGCCTTAATGCCCTAATTGAAGCTTCGAAATCTTCGTAAGCTTAGTCTTAGACCGGGACACCAGCTGAAATAAGTTAAGCACTGAGCATAGAGACTTATTAATTTTAAATAAATCCTCTTAAGTGGTTAAGATAAGTACAGTGATGAATAATGCTCCTGACTTAATGATGAGGGGCCAAAGCTCTGAGCCATTATTCTTGCGTTCATCCGTAGTATGCGTAAGTTACTGTGCCTATGCTGATAAACTCAGGTATGCTGCTTGGTGAATTGAAGAAGAAGTTAGGAGCCCTGACCATTGTTGTGGTGGGCCCGGGGGGATTTGAACCCCCGACCTACGGGTCTCTCTTCTATCATCCCTCCGAGGTCTTTAGACCCGTAGCAGGACTGGAGCCTCGGCTTTAGAGATCCGCCGCTCTGCCTGGCTGAGCTACGGGCCCACCATATTTCATCCTGGCACTGTAGTCAGGTAATAGGTAACAAGAGGGGATTTAACTTTTTACGTCAATGCGTATATTTGTATGTGAATGAGGTAGCAGGTATGACGGTTTGGAAACTGCGGTGTACTATATGCAAAACTGAGTGGATACTTAAGGTTAGCTACAATATTTCGGACTTCAAGAGGATATACCACTACTGTAAGGTATGTAAGAGGAACACATATCATGAAATAATAGGTAAGGTTGAGGATAGCGAGGAGACTGCAGCATCCGAAAAACACGAATAAGTCAGAGGAGGTTCATATCGTCATTTATCCGTGCCGGCAACGTTCATCATCCATAACTACAGTGCATTGTTAGCTAATAAACTGAGGTTCTCCAGAATAAGATTACCAAATTAAGTTAATTGAAGGCTATGTCTTCTTTTGTTCTGTTAATTCCCTTAAATAGTGAAGTGTTGGTCTTCGGCTTAAGTGAGTCGGTAGCGCTGAGTCCACCTGCGGATAGTCACACAGTTCATTCTTTATTATTGTGATCAGCTCCTCAATACTCATCGACTTCTGTATACCGGTAGCCCTAATCCTTACATTAATGGTATTAGTGTCCTTCTCCCTCTTGCCGACTACGATAATGTATGGTATCCACTCTATTCCAGCATCCCTAATTTTCTTGCCGAGGCTGAGGTCCCTATCATCTAGGTCGGCTCTTATTCCTGCCTCGAGCAGCTTACTGAGAACCTTCTCGGCATACTCGATGAATTGGGAACTCACTGGGATAACCCTAGCCTGTATGGGAGCCAGCCAGGTAGGTATGACTGGCACTTTCCCAGCTTTTTCATCTTGTACTGCCTTATCCAGCACAGCGTATATGTATCGCTCAACCGAGCCTATTATTGCGGTATGTATTATTACGGGATATCTCTCCTTGCCTTCTTCATCAATGTACTTGATACCGAATCTCTCGGCATTGCCTATATCTATCTGGAGAGTGGCTATTTCTCTTGGGCGCTTCAATTCATCTATTATGTTATACTCTACGTTCAGTACCCAATAATATATTCCTGGCGGGTGAATCACGGCTAGTACTGGCTTGCCTTCTCTCTTAACTAGCTCAACTATGTAATCTCTATTGCTATCAAAGAAGTCTCGGGTTATATTGTATATCGACACGTAGTCCCTGCCTAGCTTCCTTATCTCCTCAAAGATCTTTTCTTGAACCTTAAACGCTAAGGACTTAGCTTCCTCTAAGTCTTTAGCGAATATGTGGAGATCAGGCATGTAGAACTTTCTTAACCTAAAGCACAGCAGAGTCTCCCCCGTCTGCTCGTACCTGTAGCTGTCAGCTAGCTCGAAGGCAGCAAAAGGTAGCTCTCGGTAACTTATTATCCAGTCCTTAATCATAGCAAATTGCTGGTGGCATGCAGCGTACCTCAGCACTAGCTTTTCGTTATCTGAAGTTAACTCGTAGAGTCTATCACCGAACAGCTCAGCGTGCTCCTTGACAGGCCTGAACTTTAGGTTGAACATGTTTGTGCCTTTAACCCTAAATATTGGTATGTCCAATGACTTAGCCACCCGCCACGAGTATTCCATGACAGCCTCCATCATTACCGTTGCGTGCGGCCCATATCTCATGTGTCCCGCATCAGACATGGGTTCCCATTCGAATCCAAACTTCTTGCAGACCTCAACTATCCTAGGCTTTCCACCAGTCAATTCTTTCTTGAATACTTCCTTCTCAACAAGAATTCTTAGCTCCTCCTCCTCACTACTGAACTTATATTCTTTAGGGTCTATCACATCTCCTTCGGGTGTTATTATGAAGTACTCCCTAGGCAGGACTCTCCTCGCCTTAGCTAGCTCTGGTTTGTACTCGCGTGATAGCTCAGAGAGAGGATGACCAATGCATTTTATCGTAAATGACTTATACCACCCAAAAGGAGCTCTAACTACCTTGATCTCTTTCCTCTTAAGGGAATTCTCAAGTAGCTTAAGTACCTCTATGGCTTCGGGTGGGCTAGCTAATTTCTTAGATAAGTGCGCGTATGGGTAGAGCGTCACTGAATCTGCCCTAACTTTCCTAGCTATGTCAGCAATGTCCGTACTTACAGTCTCTATGAATTCCTCACCGCCTTTTAGGTCTCCTTCCTCTACCGTAGTAAATACTACTAACGTATTAGTTAATGTCAGGTGCTCTATAGCCTCTTCAAGTGGTTCAGCTTCCTCTACGGCCTTTTCTCGCGCCTTGAATTCGAATGTCTCAGCGTGGATTAGGAGTAGCCGCAAATTTAGGGCACCTAAAAACCTTAAAATAGCGGGTATTTTTAATGTTTGTCTTTGTTTAATAATGACGTAGTGTATGCGAAGTATTGCGGTAATTCACGCATCATACGGTTCTTATCTTAAAATACTTCGTAAGAACGTTATCAAAACTTAATAGCTTGTTTAAACTCCCTTATGTTGGGATGATAGGATAATGGGTGAGGCTGGAAGAAGTGAGAGAAAATTAATCAGAAGCATTGATGACTTAGGTCTCAGCCCAACATTACTTAAGAAACTCAAGGAGGCGGGATACAAGACACTGGAATCGATAGCTGTAGCTAACATAAATGAACTAGCAAGCGTCGTTGGAATACCCACGCCTACAGCTCAGAGAATAGTCAGTAAGGCAAGAGAGGCGCTGGGTCTTAGGTTTAAGACGGCGCTAGAACTCAAGCATGAGTGGACTAATATCGGTAGAATAACAACGGGCTCTAAGAGACTCGACGAGCTGTTAGGAGGAGGTATAGAGACCAAGACTATAACGGAGTTCTATGGCGAGTACGGTACGGGTAAGACACAGATATGTATGCAGCTTTCAGTTAATGTTCAATTACCTAGAGAAAAAGGAGGTCTAGAAGGTAGAGCACTCTTTATAGATACCGAAGGAACCTTTAGGTGGGAACGTATTGAGGTAATGGCTAAGGCGCTAGGTTTAGATCCAGATAAGGTAATGGAGAATATAATATGGGCTAGAGCAATAAGCAGCGATCATCAGATGGCTATTGTTGAGGAAGCTATGGAGTTAATACCTAAAGAGAACATAAAGCTGCTTGTAGTTGACTCAGTAACTGGTCATTTTAGAGCGGAATATCCTGGCAGAGAGAACCTAGCTGTACGACAGCAAAAGCTCAATAGACACCTGCACCAGCTAAGTAGAATTGCTGACGTCTACAACATAGCCGTCGTAGTAACTAACCAAGTAATGGCTAGACCAGATGTATTTTATGGCGATCCCACAACAGCTGTCGGGGGTCACGTGCTAGCTCATGCCCCAGGAGTCAGGGTTCAGCTACGTAGGGGCAGAGGTAATAGAAGAATTGCGAGAGTAGTTGACGCACCACACTTACCGGAAAGTGAAGCAGTCTTCGTAATTACAGAGGAGGGAATTAGAGACATCGAGGAGTAGGATCAACCCATAGTATGAGATAGTGCGAGAGCATCTTAAGAGCTAGGCGGGGGACCAAGAGATACTTACTTGGTTGCAGCCACCTTACCTAATTATTGTCTGTGCTACGCTATTAACGCTGGTATATGCTTCATACCGAGACCTAAAACTTAGAGATATACCTGAGTTAACATGGGTACCTGCAACTCTGCTTGCTATAGTACTTAATGTGACCTATGGCGAATATATTGACATGCTGTTCTTACTTTTCTCACTAATGCCTGCAATACTTCTGTTAATAATGTCATTGCTTGGGATGATTGGCGGCGCTGATTTCTTAGCAATCCTACTTATTGGGTTAGCTCATCCAAAGTTTATTCTTATGCCAGTATCTTTGCTGACTCTTATTTACTCCTTAATTATTCCACTGCTACTGATAATCTACTACGCAATATACAACTTAGTGAAGTTTAGGGATGTTCTAAAGAAAATTAAATGCGTAACTGGCAGGAAGGTATATCTGGTACTTTTCGGTAAGCCTGTCAAGATCAGCGACTTCATGAGCATGAAATTTACCTATCTATTGACGATACCTAGTAATGATGGGTTTACCTGTAGGGCATCTTTTTCCTTAGAGGAAGAAGAGGAAGAAGCTAAGGAGTTAATAGCTAAGTACGTTAATAAAAATATGCTGAGCCTTAATGACTATGTATGGGTAACACCGGCATTACCTCACGTACTATTTATTTTAGTAGGATATGTGCTGGCGCTGTTGACACCGGAGCAGCTGATCATACATTTCATCTTCGGATAGTTTAACGGTAGAGTTTAAACCCTTTAATAGTAGGAATCAAATGAATACTCGTGATTAGTAGATGAAAGTGCTTTGGGCGCCTTGGAGGATGACGTACATAAAAAGCGCCGATAAATCGCGTGAGTGTATTTTTTGTAAGGCAGTTAAGGGTAGCGATGAAGATAGTTGGGTCGTTTATAGGGGTGAGTACTCAATAGCAATGCTTAACATTTACCCGTACAATACAGCTCACGTAATGGTTGCACCTAAGCGCCACATACCTAGATTAGAGCTGCTTACTAAGGAAGAGGTGTTAGAGATACATGAGGTTTTAGCGCTCTTGGTAAGAGCGATTGACATGGAGTATAAGCCTCACGGATATAACATAGGAGTTAATATA
>QMWS01000008.1 GCA_003661745.1 Thermoprotei archaeon
GGTTCTGTGGTACGTTATGAATCCTAGCTCGAATAAATCCTGAAGTATCTGCATTGCCCTAGGAGCAGGTATCTTGAGTATTGAGCTTATATCAGCGAGCGCTGAGTCAGTAGTATAAGGTGGGGGTGGGTTTAGTTCACTTACTTCTTCCTTAACTTCAGGAATACTCACCTGAACCTCGGCTATGGATTTAGTTCCAAGCCTTAATTTCTTCCGTAACTCCTCAGGTACGGGTATATCCAGACGTATACCATCGATATCTACAATTATGTATAGCCTCTTGGACCTAATGTGATCCTCGTACGCCTGTATAATCCACCCGAGGACAGGTGTCTGAACTCTACCAGCACTTAAGTTCCTGTATTCCAATGGGTTCTCAGTGCATAAACCTAAATACCACTTGATATTTTCTTTATAACTCGGTGCTGGCATTATCTCCTTGCAGAATTTCTGCCAGAACTCCGTCTGAAGTAATCGGGAAAGTGAGAAACCTAACCAGCGATCCTCAATTCTTCTAACTAGTTGCGCTCTCACTAAGTTTAAGTCGACTTCCCTTGGATTATTAACCGCATTAATAATAGCACGCTTCGTTACTTCATGGAATTCTATTCTCTTCACATTGCTATTCACCGGAAGTACGGTGTTCACTATATCAAACGCTATCTTTTCTCCCTCGGTATCAGGGTCCGTTCCCACAAGGACTTCGTCGACCTCTAAGGCTACGTCACGTATCGCATCAATAGTTACCTTAGCGTCAAATATGTTTGAAGAACCGCAAATGGGGCACTTAGGCGTTTCCTCATGTAGTTCCACGGTAAATTGATGTCCCTTATCTAGGCATCTCTTTAAGGTAGTGTAGATCGGTATGAATGATATTTCTCTTCCCTTACTTAGGTAGGCTACACCATAAATATTCGGTATGTCGGATACATCCGTTATTAAGTCGTATATGTGTCCGCCGCTCGCCGTTATCAAGAGTGTATAATTGCCTAAGTTAACCTCATATACGCGTAATCTACCATACTCCCTTACACTAGGCCTACCGAAAAATCTAGCTATCGTTCTAGCTTTATTAGGTGACTCAACTATTAGTAGGGCTGTCTTTAATTCAAGCATTTTACCCTTCCTAGTCAGCAACTCCTTAGGTACTTTCCCTTCTTTCAGTGCCCTAATCATGCTACGGTCTGAATCTATCTCCTCAACTACCTTCTTTAAATCAACATTCTCTAATGGTACGAAGTTGAAGTCCTCAATGATCCACTTAAGCTTTCTTTCTAAACCCTTTAGCAATCTTTCATCATCCACTATGACTACTGAGAGCCCCTTACTAATGCCTCCTAAATAAAGCCTTGAGGTCCTACCGCTCGCCTGAATGTATGTTGGGGCGTCCGGTATTAGTACGTAGAGCTCTCCCTCTTCCTCGATAACAGCTACCTCAGGATTTTGCTTGATTGAATTAAGTACCTCTTCTTTTTTAGTGAGTTCCTTCAGTAAGTTTAGTGCCTCAAGAAACTCACGCTCAAAGGTAGATTCAGGCTCTCTTTTTCCTTTAAGTACTTCGTCAATTCTTTGGAGTGCGAAGCTGCCCAACCTGCGGAGGGTTCGCCGAATTCTAGCTATGTAGCTATCTATTTTTCTCTTTAGCTTATCATCACCTAGCGCATCCCTAACAAGAGGTAAGAGCCTTAGAACATCCTGAGGTTTCACTTCCTTAAGTCTGAGCCCTATCTTATGTCTTGGAACACCAACGAAGATAGCGTACCTTATTATTTCAGGAAGATCAATACCCCTAACGAGAACACCATAGTAGGTGGCTACACCAACAAGTACGCTCAGCTCTCCCGCAACGAACGCATCTATGGCCTTAATGTTTTTGCTGTGCATCGCCTCAGCAGCAATTCCTGCCTTTCTTAATGCTTCAGCAACTTGCTCAGCATATTCTCTACCAGCATCTATGGGTACGTATACTAGTCCTCCATTACCTAGCATCTTTACGAGCTTTATCACTTCATCTACTGGGTCACCCTTAGGTTTTAGGTAGCAATCAGTAATGTTCCTTATGAATTCAGGTCTAGCACCTATTTCGAAGCCCATCAATTCCTTGAAGAGCTTGACCCTAGTGCCCCTGGGGTTTCCTGTAGCTGAAGCTATTATTACTATTTTACCTAACTTCCTCCTTTTTCTCTCTAGCGATTCCTCTAACCTACTTATTCTGTTAAGTAGCTCGGGGTCCTCTCCCCTGTATGCGAGTTCTCTCTTCAACTTAATTATTTTAAGCCCCTTCTCTATATCGTCATCATTAAATCCAGCCATGTACAATATGTAATTTATTGCCTTCGAGCCCCGCAGGACAGCATCAACATCGTCAACGAATATTAGCTTGAAGTCATGCTTAATTATCCTGTCAGCATTCCTCAGCAGATAGTTGGATGTTGTAACTAGGATGTCAAAACCTTCAGGATCGTCCAGCTGTGATTCACGAACCTCCTTCTCCTTCTTCCTTAGCCTTGAGTGAATCACTAGAGGCCTAACTATGACTCCGGCCCTACTTGACATTTCCTCTATTCTTTTCTCTAGCTGAATAGCTAGTGTCGTAGTAGGTACTATTATGTATGTCTTATAGCCCTTTAGCGCTAGGTACAGAGCGACAGCAATGCCGAAAGTTGTCTTACCTATGCCCGTTGGGGCAATCATAGCAAAGGAGGCTTCCTTTGCTATTCTCTTCAGCCACAGCTTCTGTATACTCCACGGCTCATTACCAACGCACTTCTTAAAGAAATCAACCATTTCCTCGTACTTCTTCCTGATGGAGTAAAGTATATGAAACCCCTGAAGCCTGCCTGCTCTCTTTAGTTCATTATAAATGCCGTCTATCGACGTGTCTTTTGGGCGCGTTTTAAGGCATGAGGTACATGGCACACCTAGCTTGAGCCTTGTATCGCTTATAAAACCGCCGCAATTTGGGCATGCCCTGCCATATACCAGTAAATCAGCCTCTCTGATTTCGCTCCTAAGTGGCATACCGAACCTCAAACTTTATGAGTTTATTAGCAATTAAAAATCCTTACTTCCACCCAATGAGCTAATGTAGTTACTCGTGCTCACTACATCACTTATAAATCAGTACTTCAGCACCTATCGCCTGCCCTGGAAGGTTCCTATTAAATACACCTATAACTACATTGTTTCTGCCTCTGGCGTGAACCTTAACTACCCTGCCATGATACTCATTCCCATAAGTATCCTTAACCAGCAGCTTTGCACCTACCAGATTATCCACTTTCTTTGTTAGAGAATTTACTACTTTAATTAGTACCTGCCTAGGGTACTGCGTATTACTCCCTCTCCGGTAGCCCATGACGACACCGATACCAGTAGGGTTCTTCACAGTCTCACCTCACCTCTGTACTCTTCTTAAGATGTTTTCACTTAGCTTTTTAGCTTTATTACTTAAATTAACATGGCCGAGGATCTTTGGTTGAAGGATTTGCTTATTAGTCGATTTACGCCTTCTTATACTTGAGTAGGGATAATGAGGTTCATAGTAGATTCCATGCTAGGTGACGTAGCCAGATGGTTGAGGATGCTAGGGTATGATACATTATACTCTAAGAATTATGAGGACTGGGAAATACTAAGGATAGCTGCTAAGGATGATAGAGTGATAATTACTAGGGATTTAGGACTCTTTAGGAGAGCACGCAAGAGAGGCCTCAAGGCAGTGTATATAGAGCCGTCGGATATGTCCGACATGTTAGCTAGCATAGCTAAGAGAACGGGCATTGAACTTAACTTTAAGCCAAATAGAACTAGGTGCCCGTACTGTAATGCTGAATTAGAAGTAATAACTAAGGCTGAGGCTCTATCGTTTGTACCGCCGTCAGTGGGTGCAAAGTATGATATGTTCTGGAGGTGCCCGAAGTGCGGTAAGGTGTTCTGGCAGGGTAACCATTGGAGAACGATTAATAGTATTTTAGAGTCAGCAAAAATGAAGGTAGGTAGGTAATTGAAATGACGTCTTCAAATAGTCCGGAATGCTTGAGCCCAGAAGAATTAACCATGTCTGATGGTGTGTTCCTAGTTAAGCTAGCTAGGAGGGCAGTTTTCGAGTACCTCAGTAAAGGGAGTATTATTAAGCCACCGAAGGACACGCCCAGTAAGTTACTAAAGTACGGTATGACGTTCACCACGCTACTTAAGGTTAGTGAGGTAGGGCGTGAGCTGAGGGGGTGTATAGGGTATCTGCAGCCCGTTGAGCCTCTGGCTATTAATGTAATAAATTCAGCTATAGCAGCTGCCACGCAGGACCCTAGATTTCCTCCCGTTATGCTGCATGAGCTGGATTACATAATATTTGAGGTGTCTGTGCTCTCGCCACCTGTGGTGGTAGAGGTGAGTGATAGAAGAAAAATTACTGAGGCAGTAGTGTTGGGAGAGGACGGCCTCATAGCAGAGTACGGCATTTATAAAGGACTCCTACTTCCGGAGGTTCCCGTAGAGTATTGCTGGGATTCAGAGACATTTCTCTCTGAGACATGCATTAAGGCGGGAATGTCAGCTGACTGCTGGCTGAGCAATAAGGTTAAGATTATGAAGTTTACTGCTAAGACGTTCAGAGAAGTTAGTCCCGGAGGAGAGGTTATTGAGCGGAACCTAGCTAGGGAGTACAATGAGCGGTGTAAGACTTTTTAAGAATTTATGAATTGAGCATTGAGTAGGGGCTCATTGCTTAAAGTTACGCTTATTTCGTGGTCTGGAGGTAAAGTTAAGGACCCGAGAAGGTTAGTAGTTCTGGCTGTAAAGACGTCAGCTGGCAATTTAAGGAGAAGAAATGCTACCTACTACTTAAGTGAATATTCTGAGGAGAATGTAGGAAAGTGGCTTAAGGAGGCGGTAAAGTTTCCATCAGTACTTGAGCATGTAACATTCACGTTCCTAATAAGGGGTATCAGTAGAGTTACATCGCATCAGTTAATTAGACATAGGATAGCTTCTTACACACAGGAGTCACAGAGATACTCGGTAGTTAGCAAAGAGTATGTCGTACCAGAATCAATTAAACTTAAGGGCTATGAGGACAGATACCGCGCACTTATTGAAGACGCATTCAAGCTCTACGAAGAGATGGTTAAGTCAGGCATCCCGCCTGAGGACGCAAGATACGTCCTACCGCAGGCAGTAACAACTACTATCTTAATGACTGTTAACCTCAGAGAGCTCCTCCATATTGCGTGCTTAAGGCTAAGCAGCAAAGCTCAGTGGGAGATAAGAGGACTCGTTAATGCAATGATAAGCGAGGTAAGTAAAATCATACCTGAGGTTAAAGATTTAATTAATCTATTCTGCCGTGAGGTGAGCTGAAGTGATTCTATCGGACTTTGACCTAAGGGCATACTTAAATAGTGGTAGATTAAGGATAGAGCCTTTCTCCGAGGACATAATAAGGGAAAACGGTGTTGACTTGAGGTTGGGCAGAGGGTACTGCAAGTTGATTGAATCGAATAACGTATTAGATTTAACTAAAGGTGAGCTAGCAGAAGATATTAAGCAGAGGTACGTCTGTAAGGAGTCAGATGTGATACTGCTAGAACCGAACAGTAGGTACTTACTGCACACGTTGGAGTACATCTCACTACCGCCTGAGTTAATGGCCTTCGTTGAGATAAGATCGACATTTGCGAGATTAGGTCTACTCATACCGCCAACAATAATTGATGGTGGATTTGAGGGGCAAATAACGATAGAATTATTAACTACTTCATTCCCGGTAAGGATACCTGCAGGCACGCGCTTCCTTCATGTGGTGTTTGCTAAGCTAACGACGCCTGTAACTAAGCCGTATAGAGGCAAGTATCAAGGTCAAAGAGGGGTTACGCTACCCATACTTAAGGAGTCGAGGATGAAGAATGAATAGAAAAGCAGGTCAGGGGGCTCCTAAGTCGTCACCGATCTGAGACCGCCACACACATCATCCCAACTACTGCCATTAGATCTAGGTGTTACGGTAACTAAAAAGTTACTTTGTGTTTCCCTATGCTATTTTCTTGGTGACTCTCTCCTTGGCTAACTCGAGTTCTTTCTCGAATTCACTCGAGACCTTATCGAATGCAGACTTAAGTGCCGACTTATCTAGCTCTTCAATAACTCTCCTTATGAATTTTATAGCACATTTCTTGCTGTGAAAAACATATTCCTTACCCTCAATAGTGAATATGACCCCTTGACCTCTCGGGAATTTTCTACCACAGACAATACACGTCAATTTCTCAGTCATTTTCTGATCATCCTAGTGTGTAGTGTAAGTACAGGTAATTAAGTTGTAAGTGATAAAGCTTAGTAGTAGCGTTAGCACATTATTTGTTAAGGGTATTGAATGAAGATTAAGGCTGTAGTAAAAATTACGGGATCGCTACTTGATGTTGGCTATGTAAAGTTTAGCAGAATTATTAGGGAATTAAAGGGGAAGATAAGGCACTTAGATACCTTCACTAATACTTATGATGTTGAAGTTACGCTTACACGTAGGGATATCCGTAGCGACTTTATTGATGAAGTATCTAAGCTCTCAAGGTACTGTTCAGTATCCATAAGAGTTTATGTTGTTATTAATGAAAAAGAAAGGCTATTGAAATCTTTAAAGGACAAGAGGATTAGGTATGTTAAGGTAGATGGCAACATAAGATTTGCTGTCATAAAGGACGGTATGCTGTTCTTGCATGAATACAACTCAAGATCTGGTGTACTCCACATTTACGTAATTCCGGGCATTCATGTTGGTGCTGACACTAATTTATTGGCATTAAGTGAATTCTCCAGTTATGTAGCTTCATCATCAATAAGGTGCGACTCTGCTGTGATAGAGGATATGGTGAAGAAGGCATTTGCTCACGTTGACGAGCTGTTATCCTAATTAGATCAGTATTAGATCAGTAGGCCTAAAATACGCGCTTAAGTAAAGCTGTAGGTGGAGAGGGAAGATTAATAGCTGTATCTTCAATATCTCCTGGGTATGCAGGGTGGATGTGTTCGTAATTAAGGCGGTGGTAGGGGCTTTATTCGGGTTTATTCTAGCACCACTTACATACCTAGTCAATATGTTTCTGCATCACCCAATTTCGGATGTGCTGCTCTTAGTTCTGTTCTTTAGCTTCTACTTTCTTTCATATCCCATCTCATCTGTCTTGATCAAGAAGTTCCTTAAGGATGAATCGGAGGTTCTGGAGGCTCTTAGGCTTACTAAGGGTATTACGGTATTCTATAGTGCTGAATTTGTTTTCTGGATCGCTATTTATGAGCTGATGACCTACATTCTGCACTAGCCGCTATGTCATAATTGCGCATTAAGAAAATAATAGAGTGATTGAACACTAGTTCATGAAGGTAGAGATGACAGGCAGACAATTGGAGGGACGTGGTAGGGATTTACGGGGAGCTATACCAGCCAGTGAGGTACTGCGTGTTATGGAGTGGTATGACTCTATCGCACCTTCCTATGACGGTCTTTACGTTAATGAGCAGCATGGAAAGTACTCAATTATTAGCCAGGTTATCGGGAGCGAGTACAAGAAGATTTTAGATGTGGGTTGCGGTTCAGCCGAGTTTCTCCTCTTTAGCTGCAAGAAAAATCAAAGTAAGGTGCTTTATATAGGTATTGACATAAGCTTCAATTTACTGACCATAGCCAGGGAGAAAGCTCTTTCCCTAACTGATGCCTGTGCCTCTATTGCTGAGTTCATAGCAGGGGACTTCTCAGTCCCGCCTCTAAGAGGAGACGCGAGATTTGACTTGATCATTCTAGTGTCGGTCCTTCGCTCAACATATGATGTTGAAGCTATTGTCGACTACTTTACGCAGAGACACCTCAATGAGGGAGGTGCTATTGTGTTGACTGTAATGTATGAGAGTGACTGCAACGTCAGGGAAGGTAGCTTGTGTCCTAAAAACGCTAGATTAATAGGGATAGTACATAGAAATGAAGTAGCGTGTATGGTATCTAAATCAGAGCAAGAGTACCAGACTCGGTGAAGTACTATGGGGTCATTCCACAAGAAGTCGCTGACGGCGCTAGACGTTGCTGTTCTAGTTAAGGAATTGAGGGAGTCCCTTAGTGACTGTCTAGTCACTAACCTCTATTGCATAGGCGAGAGAGGATACTTACTTAAGCTTAAGAGCCTTGAGGGCGATACGCAGTACTTGGTAATAGAGCCTGCAGTCAGGCTACATCTAACCAAGTATATACCTCCATTAAGTATATCTGGACGCACACCCATATTTAGGAGATTTCTTAAGAATTCGAGAATAAGATCTTTGAGGCAGCACGAGTTTGAGCGAATAGTTATCATTGAGGCTACTAGAGGCAGCGAAGATTTCAGCATAGTTGTTGAGTTAATACCGAGAGGGATTGTAGCTGTCCTCGATAATCAGCGTAAGGTCCTTGTATCTAGTGAGGACATAAAACTACGGGACAGGAGGGTATATCCTGGAATAAAGTATGAGTTTCCGCCGTTGTTTCCTAATCCAAGAACTATAAGTGCAGAGAAGTGGTTAAAGATAATTAAGGATGCGCGAAACTTGGGTATAGCATTAGTAAGGAAACTAGGTATTCCTCCTGAAGTAGTAAATGAAGTTTTAAGTGAATCTGAACGCAAGTTAAAGCCTTCAACGCTATCATTAAATCAAGTAAGTGATATACAGAAGAGGATTCTGGAGTTTATTGAGTCGGTTATAGAGTATCCCTCTCCCGTGATAATAAAGTGTAGGGATGAATACGCATCATTTCATCCATTTAAGCCAGTAAACCTACCTACGGAATGTAGCGCACTTGAATTTTCGTCCTTCAATGAGGCAGTAGATGAGTACTTTAGAGCTTTTTATGTAAGTGCGTTGAAGGAAGCAGAAGAAAAGGGCTTAGCCTCAGAGTCAGCTAGACTCAAGGCGGTAATCAGTAAAGCTATTCAAGATCTAGAAAAACTCAAGGATGAGTATTCGAGAATTAAGAAGCTCCTTCAAATTTTTGAGGAAAAATACGATGTCCTTGAAAGTGTATGGAATTGCGTTAGAGAGGTAGTCAAGACATTAGGCTGGGATCAAGTGAGGAGCGCCTGCAGACACATCGTAGAGGTGGATCCATCAAAAGGCAGCTTTACAGTGGAAATTAATAACGTATATATTCCGTTAAAAATTATTGAAAAAATACATGAACAATACATTAACTTAAGAAGGAGGTACAGTCACCTTTCGGATAAGATAGCTCAGGCTGCGGGACATATTAAGGAGCTGAAGGCTGGACTGCAAAGTATTTCATCTACCCTAGTCGCTAGGCAGGAGGTCAAGCCTTTACTTAAGAAGGTTGAGTGGTACTCGAGTTATCACTGGATTATAACATCAAGCGGCTTTCTCGCGATTGGAGGTAAGGATGCGCAACAAAATGAAAAAGTAGTTAAGAAGTACTTAAATGAGAATGACATATTCATTCATGCAGAAGTACATGGCGCGTCAGCCTTCGTACTCAAGTGCAGCGGCACTAAACCTCCCGAAAAAGACATTTATGAGGTATCTGTCCTCGCTGCATCCTACAGTAAGGGCTGGAAAGCTGGCGTAGGCTCGCTCGATGTCTTCTGGGTTTGGGGTAAGCAGGTAAGTAAGGCACCTCCTCCTGGACAGTACCTGCCTAAGGGCGCGTTCATGATTTACGGTAGGAGAAACTATGTAAAGGGTGTTCCCTTACGCCTAGCTATAGGCGTGCAAATACACGATGATAAGTACTTTGAACTCATAGTCGGACCTGAGGAGCTAGTTAGTATGAGAGCAGCAAAGTATGCTGTGCTAGTTCCTGGCACAACATCACAAAGGAGTATTGCTTTAAAAATTAAGGAGTCATTTACTGCTAATGATCCTCGTCTCTCAACACTTACAGTCGATGATATTCTTGAGCGTATACCGGGGCCTAGTACCATAATTAAGCTGGTGAAATAGTTTCCTTATTAATTTTAATTCATCTAAATATTAAACCTCTGTTGATACTAGATTCTTAGGGTGCAAATTTGCGTGTTAAATATTTTACAGACGTCTTCTACCCTACTATTCTGCCTGATGATCCTGCTACTAAGGCTCGCGCACTCATGCGTGACCTAGGTCTTAGGATGATTCCCGTAATTGATGTATCTTCACGCTTATGTGGCATAATAAGAAGGGAAAATATACTCTTAATAACATCAACACGCTCAAATGCCTTAGCTAAGAATATAATGGATAACCCTATACTTTCATTTAAGCCTGGGGAGGACGCGCTAAACGCGTTTAAGGTAATGATAGAGCTTGATGAGTGGTATGCGCCAGTAGTTAATGACACTAAGGGTAAATTTATAGGTGTCCTCTCATTGGATAGCCTACTCAAGTACCTCATTAAGTCAAATCATGAAGTTCTTGACATTAGCGTTAGTCAAGTAATGAACCGTGACGTAGAGTACGTGTACCCAGAAGACCTCATTAGTAAGTTATGGCGTAAGATGACGCAGTTAAGGTTTAGTGGCTTTCCTGTAGTTAAAGATAAGAATCTTGTTGTTGTAGGTGTAATAACTCAGCATGATTTACTTAAGAAGGGTTATACGCGCGTAGAGCTGGAGTCACAGTCAGGGCCGAAACGTGGTCCGCGCGTTAGGGAGGCAATGACCACGCCACCAATTACCGTAGGGCCGGATACGAAGTTGAGGGAGGCAGTATTAAAGATGGTTAAATCTAACATAGGCAGGCTGCCAGTAGTTGACGAAAAGCTAAGGCTTGTCGGTATCATGGATCGCAGTGACGTGTGTAAGGCATTTCTCAATATCGAGTTAAGGTGAGTAGGAGTTGGTTAAGGTTTACGTGCCACGTAGGATAATAGAACGCAATAGATGGCTAAGGAGTGATGGCAAGCCTAATTTTAAGGACAGAATATGTGCTAAGCCACCAGAACTAGAGGCTATTGCAGACAAGGAAATACCGTTACTCAGCATGCAGGCCACTGTAATCAACGCGTGTGAGGTAATGAGTTCTTTGGGTACTAGGCTGGTACCAATTACTGACCCAGAAAGGAGGTTACTAGGCATAATAACGGGTATGGACTTAGTAGACTACTTTGGGGGAGGTATAAAGTACGCAATAGTCTTGAAGCACTACGGGGGTAAGCTTTACCCAGCATTATCTGCTTCCCTAAGGGAGATAGCCAATACAAAGCCATTAGCAGTTGATGTTAAGTCTAGGCTACATGATTTGCTTAATTTGATGATTAGCTACGGTGTGGGTGCATTGCCAGTAGTTGATAATAATGCGGTTATTGGTATCATAACAGAAGGTAGCTTAATAAAGTACCTGTCCTCAAAGGTCGTGGGTGTTAAGGTAAGTGAGGTAATGAGCACTAGCGTCATTTCATTAAGCTACAGCAATACCTTAGGCGTAGCCATGAAGCTAATGATTAATCTAGGTATAAGGAGATTGCCTATTACGAAGAATGGTGATGTTATAGGTATAGTTACTTGGAGGGATATAATAGACTTATTCGGTAAGCACAAAATATTCAATATGTTAAAAGAGTTCACCTTTGATGAAGTTCATTTACTACCTGTAACTGAAGTTATGAATACAAACATAGCAACGATAGGTCCCGATGAGGACATAGGTATCGCTGCAGCGAAAATGTCAGAACTAGGGGTGGATTCCTTACTTGTTATAAAAGATAATAACATAATCGGTATTATAACGGAAAGAGATATACTATATGGTGTAGTAGCACGGTGATATAAACATGCCACCGAGAGTTGCATCATACATGAGTAGCCCTGTCATAACCGCTTCAAAGAACGATAATCTCGCATACATCAGGAACTTAATGATAAGGCATAAAGTAAGTAAGATCGTTATTGTTGATAACGGTAACGTAATCGGGATGATAAGTAGGAGCGACTTTATACGTGTAGTCTTTAATAAGAGAAGGTACATAAAGCCGCTAACTAATATCCTAGCCTATGAAATAATGACAAGTCCCGTGTATGCCATACAGCCTGGCAGAACAATTAAAGCGGCAGCGCAAGCTATGCTAAAGAGGAATATAGGGTCATTACTTGTTCTCGATAAGAACGGAAAGTTGCAGGGCATAATAACGAGGACGGACTTAGTGAGAGCTTATGCTGAGAGATACTACGGTTGCTATAAGGTAGCTGACTTTATGACAGATAAGGTACCTACGGTTCACGTTACGCACAGCTTATACTATGTTATCGATCTGATGCAGGAAACAGGCTTGGGAAAGGCCGTTGTCGTTGAGGGTAATAAGCCTATTGGCGTAATAACGAAGGTAGATATAGCGTTCCTGAATATCCCCAACCTAATTAGAGGCGGCTCAATAAAGTACTACAAGCGCCCGGGCTATACTGGCAGGAGATTTGAGGGTATTGTTAGGCTATATACCATTCCATTAGCTGGAGACTTGATGACACCTGACCCGATAACTGTACGTCCTGAAGAGGATTTAGCCATAGCTGCCGATATAATGGTTAAGAACGGCATAGGGACTCTGCCCGTAACTAACAGTGACGGAGATTTGGTTGGGCTATTGACGAAAAAAGACGTAATTAAAGCACTAAGGAGGTTATAAGTGTGGATATGGACCTCTTAACCATAGGTAAAGCAAGTACTGAGTCATTCCTGAAGTTAGGTAAGAACGACTCACTATGTAATGCATTAAAAGAATTAAGAAAACAGAAAATTGATAGAGCACTGATATACGATGACGACAGCCTCATAGGTATTATAACGAAGAAGGACGTAGTAAGGGAGATTCCGATAGCAAAGAGTAAGTATAAGAGAATCCCTATATCTCAATTACACTTATCGTCAATTATGTCATCACCAGTTATAACACTACCATATAGTACTCCGGTACTTAAAGCAGCGCGCATTATGCTGGAAAAGAACATAAGCAGCATACCAGTTACTAAAGATTCTCAGATCATTGCGCTCTTTACGAAATGGGATATAGCTAACCTAATGGTAGAAAGTACCGACTTAGTTAAAGACATGGCTACATACCCCGTCAAGGTAATTCCTAAATATAGCTCAATAATTTACGCTAGGAGATTAATTATTGATGAAGGTATTTCTACGCTACCTGTCATTGACGATAGAAATAGCTTAGTGGGTATTTTAACGGTAGACGAATTAACTGATGCCTTAGTTGACCTCATAAACATACTCGCTGAGGGCGGCTCCAAAGAAGGGCTGAGGCATATTGGTGTAGGCGAGATAATGCGTCCCTTCCTACCTAAAGTAAAGAATGATGATACGATAGGTAAGGTAGCTACCTTAATTCTTAGTGAGGGTGTGAGGGGTGTTGTCGTTGTTGATGAAAGCGATAGAATCAGTGGCATCATAACGCTAACAGACCTAACTAAATTCTTTGCAAGTAAGACATTTATTTCTACTTAAGTAATATTTAAATAGTAATATTTAAATCCAGAATTTTTTCTGCTTCTTCAACTATCTTTATTCCTCTGCTAGTACCTATTACATCAGCGCCGTGTATTAGGAGACAAGCAGCGTCTAGGGCAGTCCTTACGCCTCAAGCAGCCTTAATCTTTATTTTACCTCTCACAGCTCTTTTAATTAATATAATATCCTCGAGACAGACAC
>QMWS01000009.1 GCA_003661745.1 Thermoprotei archaeon
GATGAAAGCAACTGGCTTATTCGCTCAAAAATAGCTGCTGAGAGAGAGTACAACGCATTGAGGGACTTGGTAAAGTATACCGACTACGTGCCTAACGTGTGGGGCTGGAATAGACACGCAGTAGTTATAGATTACATAGAGGGAATAGAGCTTTACAGGTACAGAGACGCTTTCGATCCGCTAGGCATGCTTACAAAGATAATGTCTGTGATCCGTGAGGCTTACCTAAGGCTCGGTATAGTTCACGGTGATTTAAGCGAGTACAATATTATAATACACATAAAGAACAACATAGAAATACCGTACATTATTGATTGGCCTCAGTACGTTTACAGGGACGATCCTCAGTCGATAATATACTTAAAACGCGATGTAGAGTACATCATTAAGTTCTTTAAACGGCGATACAGAACTTCACTAGACTATGAAGTTGCTCTTAGGTTCGTAATGGGGGAAATTGATGAACTCTCAGTGGAAGGCAGTAATAGGAGTTGATATAATAAGGAGCGGCGGCACTGACTTAAACCAGTACTATTACGCAATTGCAATACTACAGGAGGGTAACATAAAGAAAACCGAGGAAGGTAAACTAAGTCACTTAATTAGATTGCTCTGGGAGTACAGGCCGGCATTACTGGCTGTGGATAATATCTACGAGCTAGGTGGTACTAAGGAGAACTTAAAGAAAGTCCTGAAGTTTATTCCGCCAGAGACCGAAATAGTACAAGTTACGCTCGATGAGAGCAGGTTTCAAAGCATAAAGGAGATAGCGTACAAGGTCGGACTGCCCATAGAGAAAGGCAAGTTAAATCCCTTCAGAACAGCAATTTTCCTTGCTATCCTCGCAAGTGAAGGTTACGGAACAAAACTGTCGTTATTCGAGAAGAGGGTAAAGATAATAGTGACCAAGGGTAGATCGGGCTATGCGGGAGGCTCTAGATCCGATAAGTACCAGCGGAGCATGCGTGCGGCTGTAATGCAGATGGTCAGGAAGATAAAAGAGGAATTAGATAAAAGGAAGATAGACTACGACCTCACAATTAGGAGAAGCAAAGGCGGTGTAGAAAGAGCTCTATTCGTAGTTTATGCCGATAGAAAGGATTTGACAGGTATTGTAAGAAATATTAGAGGATACGATGTAGTTGTTCGCATAAAACCCGTTATTAATACCAAGTTCCTTAAGTTGATAGAGGGCAGTAAGCCTGAACGAAAATACTTAATCGTTGGATACGACCCAGGGATAGTCGCTGGGTTGGCCGCGATAGACTTAGACATGAACCCTGTACTCATTGTCTCAGGCAGAGAACTTGACCGCGGAACAGCTGTCTCGCTCTTAACAGATGTAGGAATTCCCGTAGTTGTTGCAACTGACAAGAACCCACCACCTGATATGGTTAAGAAGTTAGCTGCAATGCTAAATGCGCAACTATTTACGCCACCTAAGTCTCTAAGCACGAGCGAGAAAGAATCCCTAGTGAATGAATACGCTAGGAAATTCAATCTTGAAATTAGGAATACTCATGAAAGAGACGCTCTCGCTGCTGCTCTTAAGGCATATAGTATATTCAGAGAGAAAATGGAGAAACTTAATGCTAAAGTGAGGAGCATAGGCATTAAGGTGAAGGACATGCAGAAATACAAGATCAAGCTCCTGAATAACGAACCATTAGAGAACATAATTGAGGATATAATCAATGATGTTCTGTTATCAAGCCGGCGTGACGAAGTAAGCTCTAAATCAGTTACTACACTACTAATTAAGAACAAGCAACTAGAACAGAGCAATTTGGAGGAGAGAATTAAGGAGTTAGAAAGCAAAATTGAGCATTTGACAGCTGAAAGAGAGAAACTTAAGCAGAGAATAAGAGAACTTGAGCAAGAGTATAACTACCTTAAGTCGGAGCTGAACATAATATCTACCGAGTTAAGTAAGGACGTACTAAGGGAGAGGAAAGTAAGCGAGCTAATTCAAAGACTAAGGAATGTTAACTCCTATGCAATTAAGTTAGAGAAGGAGCTAAATAACTTAAAAGAAAGCCTGCACGATACAATTCAATTAATTGAGAAATACTTTAGGGGTGACTACATATTGGTAAGAAAGATTTCGCTAAACCTAGCGAGTATCAGAGATAGTGAGGAATCCTTAGGTAAGATCCGAAAAGGTGAGATTGTATTTTTAGACATTAGCGAAGGCAATCAAGGCTTGCTCGCTACGAACTTCAGGGAGTTTGTGAGCTTTTGTGCTAATATGAGCTTGAAAGTTATACTTCCTGAAAATAGTGTTTCCACACGAGTCGCTGATAGCTTAGTTAATAAGCACTACGTGCCTGCGCTCATGACGCAAAAGTACTGGTACATTGGCGAGAGATTAGTGCTGATTCCCAGAAGTACAATTAGTCATTTAGATGAGATATCCAAGAGGCTTAAGAAGCTTCGTGAAGAAAGTACACCTAAATTAACTGAGGAAATACTTGAGAAATTAGTTAGCGAGTACCGCGAGGAGAGGACAGCACTCTTAAGGGACATCACGCAACAAAATAATGCTAGCACGTCACTCAAATAAAATCAGCACTAAATTTTGTAGTTATTTCATGAAAGAATGTAGAATACGGAGTAGGAAGCAATTAGCGAGATAATTAATGGTATAATCCAGCTTGCTGGCACATGCTCTATGACCTTACGTCCCTTAATCAATCTTAATTTCATACCCATGCTTAAGCCGAGTAGCCCTGAAAATACAGTATCGGTACAGATAGAATAGATAACTGAGTGCCTACTTCTGCTAGAGCAAGTGCTGAAATATAAATCGTTAACGTACTTGAATACCTAAGCCCTAGAAGCCCGTACCAATTCTATGCGTACCTCACATCCCTCTAACAATTACAACACCAATTACAATACCTGTTAGCACAGCAATGATGCCAAAAATATCATCTTGCTGCATACCCAACATTGTAAATGATGCTATGAAGCCTAGCGTATTAGCTCCTAGAACATACACCGTAATCACGACCGGCAAAGTTATGACCAGCTTAAATATACTTAGGTTTTTAACAATAATAGCCCTTCCACCAAATAAGATCTTCATGAGTAAAAACGACATTGTGGCTGATAGCACGAGTGTAAATCCCCAGTATAGCATGATCTCAATTATCTTGCCAATAAGCAGTGATTGTCCTGAGACTGCTATAGTACAGCCTATTAGGACACCCATAAAAATCTGCGTAACTGAGGTCACAAAACCCGTGAGTGTTAGGAGGGAGAGAATGAGAATGGCTATAGAAGCTACTATCAGCATATCCCTGAGCTGAAGAAATGCTGCAATCCGTACTTTCCGGCCTTCGCAGATATATCCCAACGATAATCCAAGAATAGCCAGGGCGCAGAGCCTATTCCTGTTAATAACCTTCACACCACTACTAGGACCTACAATTATACCCGTATTATTTCCTACAGCAACAGCAACCACAGTAACGGTTAGTAACACACTCACTATATTCTCTATAATAGCGTAACTATACATAACTAAGACCTTAGTGTCAGCCTACATTAGTACGCGAGCGAACTTATTATACGTATGAGGATGTGTGAAGTATCTTCACATGAATCAACAATAGTGCCCAGCGTTCTCACAATCTCGATTAAGTGATTAAATGTTGTCGAATCTACACTCATTCCCAAACTGTAAATCTCGTCTAGTATATTATTTTGAACTCATCGACCTTATCCTCATAGACGTCTATCTGCGAATCTAGGTCCTGCACCTTCTTGTAGTCCTTAAATGCGCTTTCGAATTGCTCCTTTAATGCCTCTAAAGCCTTAGCAGCCAGCAAACTCATCCCAGTGAACTTCTTGTACATTTCAGCAACCACATTCTTCTTACTGACATCAACTTTATATGCGCGTGCTAACTCAAGTGCTAGGAAGTAGATTAGATCGAGAATATCATCAACTTTATCTATTAATAACCCCATATCGCCTACTAATGCCACCGGCATAGCTCCCTGCATGACTGGAATGATTAACTTATCCGCTATCTTGTCACCATTTTCACCATTTTTCTCATACGATATAACCTCTACTGCACTTGCCTCAATTACCTTATCGCTTAGGGACCCTGAAAGTATGTCATTTATTATCTTCATAATTTAATTGATAAGCTAACGTGCTTAGCTAATCCCTCAAATACCTCCTCCTCACCCTTCATCAGCATCTTTTTAAGGAACTTCATTAGATTACATCTTACGGAAAAATATACTCACCAATAAAATAATTACGGAGGGTGGTACTAGTGAAGAAAAAGAGATTGATATTCAAGAAGGAGTACGGTAGCGCCATTCTTGAGGGTAAGAAGACATCTACGATACGACTAACATCACAGCTGAAGAAAGGCGATACGGTAGATATCATAGCTGGCAAGATAAAGATAGGTACAGCAACTATTGAGGATGTTGAAGTAAAGAAGCTGAAGGAATTAACAGATGAAGACGCCATAATGGACGGGTTTAAGAACAGAGAGGAGCTAATAAGAACGCTTAAGAGGCTTTACAGAAAGAAGATAAGCGATAACTCCGAGGTTAAGCTGATTAAATTTAAGTTAATTGGTAGGGAAAGTGAAAATGAATAGTTAAAAACCGCGTAGTAAAGCAGGCTAGGTTTCTTCATCAGTTAACTACCCTAAAATCACTATGTAAGATATGCTAGACTTTGGCACGACTAGTCCCTTTCCTTTGCTCAACACCCCAATTTCATACCTTGACAGCTTCATGAGTCTTCCCTCTATTTTCTGCCCATTAATTAGGTGTATTTCCAGTTCACAGCCTATTAGGTCGGAAGTTAATACGGTATCCTCAAGCTCCTCCTGAGAGTATCCATGCAACTCCGTCTCACTTAGGGTTACATAAAGAATAGCATGCCTAAATATTATGTAAGGCTTATTAGATACGCTCAAGCCTATCTCGTATTTTGAGACTTCGTCTATTACCCCCTCAATAGGGTCATCACGCCCAAGTACGTATACTTTAATTGCCTTACCCACTAGCCTATGATCAATTATATTTTCTCTCATTTTTTCTTCTACCAAAGACTAAGGTTATCTTCTAGTATTATTTTTATATTAAGTCGCGGATGAAACTCCCAGAGAAAATAAAAAGCGAGAGAACAGATGTTTTATTCGGATCGTGATGAAGAGCTGGCTCTGAGTGGTGATTGAGCTGAGCTGCGCTGACGCAATTCGAAGATTATAACTGAACTTAATTCTTAATATGCTGTAAGTCTGGTAGTAGATTAACTTACTTCCTCGTAGTCGAGTCCGAGTTTTTCTGCGAACTTATATGCTTTCTCCATTTCCTCCGTGCTTGGCCTCCTACTTATGTCTCTGAATTTTTCTGGCGATCTCCATACCATGTACTCTGGCCTATACTGGCCCATTACATTGACCAGCGCACTCCTGCAGTTCAGGGCTATCCACTCAAGTACAGGCTTAGTACAGCAGTTAATGTGATTTGGCAGCACTAAGTGCCTGATAATTATTGGGTCACCTGAGGAACATATTATCTTCAGGTTCCTAGTTACTACATCATAGTACCTATCAACAAGCGAAAGTCTTGATGCACAGCTGTTATTGCCATACTTAAAGTCAGGGAGCCATATGTCCATTAAATCAATAATAATGGCTAATGCTTCCTCTGTAAGGTACATGTTACTGTTCCATAACTGAGGCACATTCACCCTGACATACTTAAGCGACTCTACAATATTGTGTATGTTAGGTGTTGGGTCACCACCGACGTGATTTATATTTTTCGCGCCCTCATTTCTTAGGTACTCCTGAATTATTGCTATCTCCTTAGCCCCTGCCTCAATACCCTGGTACGGGTTCTCTTG
The DNA here is from genome assembly GCA_003661745.1 of Thermoprotei archaeon. Lineage (GTDB taxonomy): Archaea > Thermoproteota > Thermoprotei_A > Sulfolobales > NBVN01 > B83-G16. The sequence goes on from QMWS01000009.1 coordinate 5,887, forward strand.
TGATATATCGTAATTCTGGCAGTAAACACACTTAAAGTTGCAGCTACCATAAAATATAGTACCACTTGGAACTAAGGGTGCTTCCTCACCTAAGTGCAAGAAGTATGTAGTTATGTAGGACTTAAGGCCTAAACGACAGAAGCCTCGCTTAGCTTCTCTATTGACCAGACATCTTCTCTCACAGAATCTACATTCCCTAACAATTCTCCATGCAAGCTCTACTTTTAAATCGAGAAAGCTGTACTGTGGGGTAGGCATCTCCTTGTAGTCGCTTAAGGTCAGATCGCCATTTCTAGCCTTATCAAGTAGCTTCAGGAACTCTTTACGGATAGAATCATGCGCATCCCAAAGCTCATCTAGCGACCTGCCGTCACCTGGATTAAAGTCTATGGGCACCTTCTTTGCTATCATAAACTTTGCAGGGGCAATGTCATTCATTACCATACTATACCACTTTAATTTACGCCGTACCTTCTCACTATTCCAGACTGCCTCCGCGTCCGGCCTCACCAACTTCCAAAACACCATTTTATATCCCTAATCAATTAAGGATTTATTGAGTTGATTAACTTTAGCTAAACAACAACAGGTAGCGCTGACCCTACTCAAGAAAGTAACTCACTCACTGCGTTTACTACATATTCTCTACGCACTCTCTCCTTACTATCAAAGCAGACCCCCTCAAGAATTAAGAGCTTCTTTTTGAAGTGAGGACTCTTCCTGCCATTAAGAGTGTAACCGCCTAAACTCAAATCAGACTTAACGACCCTATGACAAGGAATAATTATCGGATATGGATTTTTCTTAAGGATATTAGCGACACTGCGCGGCTCTATACCTAAACATCTTGCCAGCAACCCATAGGTAGCGACCTTACCTATCTTAATTAACTGCAATAGAGCATATAATATATCCCTAACTTCATCCGAACTACTAAGTGTTACCCTTAATCTACCTCGTTTATCAATATTAAGTATCGGTAGTTTTTTCGGCATTACTCCTAGCTTTGCTCTTCAAGAGCCTTCTTAGCTTTAATAATTATTATGCCTTCATCCTCGTTTCTCTCTATTATGAATTCCGTGCCCCACTTCTCAACCATGTTCTTAGGTATGTAAAGGTTAAGAGGAAGTGTATAGTACTCATATGTATATGTCTTACCCTTTACTGTCTTCCTACCTATAACCTTCCTTACGGTAGCTGTCCGCCTAACAACTGGCATAATTAACGCCCTAAGATAGATTTCTCTATAGGAGATAAATATTTTCCTTGAACAATATTCCACCATCTGACCATTTGCATAAAGACTATTTACGTAAGTGCTAAACAGCGACATTAAGGTTAAAATTATATTCTTCTGGCGCTGATGCTATTTTAGGTGTAGCTAATGCGCAGAAAAGCAACTGTTCTAGAGCTGGAGGGATTAGCAATAAATAACTTAATTAAATCATATGAAGTTAGTGAGTGCCATAATAGCGGTAAACTAAAGTTTCTTAAGGTAATCGCTAGGACTCTTAATGATGAGGAACTTGAGACAGAATGCATGGATCAAGACAGAATAGGGAGGGTAATAGCAATTCTTGCGAGTTATCGCCGGTGGGGCAAGTAACTATATTAAGCTTTAATCTCGGAAAACACGTAAGTACCTAGATGATGAGTGGTATTACATATGAGTTATTGAGGCGATGATTAAGACGCCAGACACTGACTAATTTCCACTTGATGCTCTTCAAACAAACTTTGATTATTGGTCAAAACTAGTTGAGGAAGTTAAATTAGCCTAGGAGGATAAGGCTTTTTACCTCCCTAAGCCGGTCTATTGGTTGGGTTGACGTTATTATGAGGTTCTGTCCGAAGTGCGGCACGATGCTTGAGCCCACGAAGAAAGACAAGAAAATAATTTTGAAGTGCCCTAGGTGCGGATATGAGGAAGTTATTAAGCCCACCAGAACAAGTGAATATAAGTTAGTTGTGAAGTCAGGAGAGGAAAACAGAGTAAAGACTACATCACTAGTTAGTGAAGGCAAGACTACACCAAGGAAGAGGGAAGAAATAGAGCAGGAGAAAGAGGAGTTCTACGAAGTCTTTCTTGACTTAATGAGCGAGGAGGAAGGCACTTAAGACACTAAGGATGATTGGCCTTCCCCTGATTAGTCCCTGATTAATATTAAACTTATAAGTTTAGCTATAAGGTAGATTTCTGGAGCGTAGCGGGGGTGCCCGAGCTAGGTCAAAGGGGGCGGGCTCAGGACCAAGCAAGGTGGGAGCCCCGCTGGCGTAGGCCTGCGTGGGTTCAAATCCCACCCCCCGCACCATAGATTCTCTGTCTCTAAGCTAATCCATATGTGTCTTACCTTAATGTACGTATGCTAGATGAAGCATCAGAGTTTCTTAATTCTTCGGATTCTCTCGAGAGAATCTAATAGTCTATTGAGAAGATCTACATCGCTAACTTCAATATCCTCCAGCGTTTTAATCCTGGAGAGGATCTGGAATATTCTTTGTGCAATAAATTTCTCCAGTTCGTCTAGCACCGCCGACGTCGTTACAGATATAGCTTCACTTTCACTCCTTACTACTCTCACAGTTCCGTGGACAGGACAAACTATTTCACCGCTCTTTAATTTAAATAGCGGTGTACCGCACAGCGGGCAGGCCTGATCAAGCATCACTGCACCTGACCTAAGTAACTCACCCATCTTCTTAATCACAGCCCCTCTGTTTTTCTCAGACATGATTATCACCCTACCTTAAGGATCTATCAATGGTTTAATTTATTACTTTTCCAGAAATTTTCTACTTCTTGGGTGTGAGCGGTGGCATCGCAACCTCCGGTGGACATGAAATCCCTAAATGAGGCAAAAATAATGCAAGCTATAAGGTTACTTAATAAGATAATAGGCGACTCAAGCGTGCCCAGAAACATAAGGAGAGCGGCAATAGAGGCTCTAAGAATGCTGCAGGATACTTCACTATCTCCAGGCGTAAGAGCAGCAAACGCTGTCAGTGTTTTAGATGAAATAAGTCAAGATCCGAATATGCCAATGCACGCGCGTACAACGATCTGGAATATTATGGCCGTGCTTTCAACTGTTAAGGACTGAGCTCTGAAGTAGCTGGAAACTACTTACTGTGTGCAGGGGAGTATCAAGTCATGAAGGTAAAAGCTAGAGTTAGGGGTATTTACGCAACTGCGATATCGAAAATACTGTATGATAATGGTGTAGAGCTCGTCGACGTTAGTGAACAGATAGCGAAAAGGTTAGGGATAGACCAAAGAAGAGGAGAACCAGCTGATGTAACGGTCAAGACCGATGAGAGTGATCCTTCAAAAATACTTATTCTAGGATTCCCTGAAAGCGTTAAGATAGTTGGGGACATACTTACGACCAACATACCTGATGTACTGGTGTTGAAGCCTAAGGTAGGGCTATATGCTGCGTTCAAAACAAGGATAATCCGTAAGACCGAGAGAGAATGTATAGTTGAATCACCTATAGGTGAGGCTGTTCTAGTAGATGAAGCTAACTGTGAGCCAGGCAGGGAAGTGAATGTTACTGTAGTTAAAGCACCTGTCAAGCCCAATGAGAGACTTGTCGTCTCAAGTAGGGTCAGGGTAGTAGGTAAGTACGCTATTGTCGGTAGGGGGTCACGTGTATCATTCAGCGGCTTCATAAGAAATAAGTCAAGAATTACTGAGCTGCTGAATATATCTACCCAGTACGTCAGAAAAGGCTATAGCATTAGGTGGAGGAGTAACGCTGACGAAGCATCTCTTGAAAGTATTATGGATGAACTCCCTCAACTAATAGAGCTCCTACATGAGATAGAGAAGAAACTGAATGATGCTGAGCCATTAAGAATCGTCTACACTGGCGAGTACATGCTATTCCTTGAGCTAACGTACACCGCTAAACAGTACCTCGATAAGGTAAGAAATTATGTACTTCCAACGGCACCATTTCATCACGCGCTGAGAACCATTGAAAACTCTTATGAAGGAGTAGTCGACTTAATAGACACATTTGCTAAGTATATCGACAAGCGAAACTTAGAGGAATGGATAAGAGAGTGGGTGATGAAGAGACTAGAGTATAGAAAAGACTTGAGGTTATACCATAAGTCACTACATAAGAAGGACTTAATACTTGGTGAGGGAACACTGGAGAGCATAGGTATAGAGAATGGTAAGTTAAAGTTGGTAGTTAAAAGGCTAGTAAGAGGTAAGGGCATGTATGACGGCCTTAACGTAGCTAAAGAGCCAGGCGATGTAGCACTAACATCCGTATTTGAAGGTAAGTGGTACATAGTTCATAACTACTTCTCAAGTGATCAATCGAGCCAGAAAGGACTATACGTAAACATAAACACACCGCCGGAGGTGCTACCCAACGGTTCAATAACGTACCTAGACTTAGGTGTTGATATAATTAGGAATGATAAGGGATGCCGTCTAATAGATAGTGAGGAATTCAGAAAGCTACTTACCGATGAGATAGTTACGGGGGACGTAGTCGCAAGGGTTACTGAAGCTATAGATGAGGTGTTAAATATTTTTTGCCATTAAGTTCCTATACACAATATACCTAGCTTAACACATAGCAATTTAATACATTTTTTCAAAACCTCATCAATACTGGATGAAGCATCTACATATAGAAGTTCGCCTGATTCGACCATACTTATGTATATCTGCCTAGCTCTCTCTAGAATTCTTAAGTTCTCCTGTAGATATTCAACTCTCGAAGGCTTGCCTGCTTTTCTTTTAAGTCCTGTCTCAGGATCTATGTCTAAGTAAATAGCTATGTTAGGATTAATAGCAAATTTATTCAGTTCCCTAACCCATGCAAGATCAGCCCCCTTAGCACCCTGATAAGCAAGCGAAGAGTAGTAGTACCTATCAGTAACCACGATCACGCCAGCGTTCACAGCAGGCTCTATAACTTCCTTAAGGTGGTAGTACCGGTCTGCAGCCATTATTAAGGCCTCAAAGAGAGCACCCATTTTTCTGCCTATAGAATTTAGTATCCCTATAAACGCGTCACTATAGGGCTCGCAGGTATAGATTGCCCTATATCCCCTAGCAGTAAGGAGTTCGACTAAGCGTTTCGCTATAGTCGTCTTACCCGATCCATCAAGTCCTTCTATAGCTATTAGGTAGCCCTTAGGGGACACGTCATCTGATGACAAGGTACTCACCCTTAATGATGCAACCTTCCCTGTGTTTATTAGTGCCCTTCTTAAGTATATCCACTACACTTTCCCAAGAATCTAGTAGTTTATAGAGAGGTACGTTTCCAATTATTGCTCCTGTAATTAATATGGGGTCTACATCCGAGGCTACTATAGCTAGCGGAGCCTTACCACTTTTAGATAATGCGTAAAGTATATAAGATCCGACGGTACTGCCGACAGATGTGGGAATCAAGAGTATCCTCCCACTTACGCGCCCAATACCCCTAATTATTCCATTAGCTGCGTCAACATCGCCTAGGAACGACACCGGTTTTTCAGAGAAGGCTATCTCAGCACAACAATCGCTGCCTTTAACCACTGGGTTTATTCTTAGCCTAATCAACTACATCACCACCTTTAGAGAAAATTCTTAGTATTGAGCCTCTATCCAGCAGAAACGCTGGGACACCCGCCAATTTAGGAATGTAGTGTAATGCTTTGACGGAATCAGTAATGACGCAACTAACACCTAGTAGATCGAGCCTCGTAACAATAGGACAAACATCTTCATACACCTTAACTCTACATCTTAGTAATCTACGCTTTAAATCGCTGCTTAATCCAACATTACTCTGCGTTATCAGCCACAGCACGCTATTAGTACTACACGTCTTACCTCTTGAAAGTATGTAATTCACTATATCATAAACCTCCTGCCTTGATAGGTGAGGGCAGCCAATAACGTATAGTGCTTCGTCGTGGGAGTCCTTGATATTCTTCCTTACGAACTCGCGTACCTCTGACGCCGAAATTGTTTCACGCTTACTTACTTCTCCTTTACTTATTAACTTCTTGTAATTAGGCGTGATGCCCTTCAAAATCACCATAGCTGCGTTAGAGCTACTTCCGAACGCGGCTAAAAATCCCCTCAAGTAGTGCTCGTGGTCAAAGTTAATTCCTTCTACATAGGGTATGCTTGATGGGAAGTACTTACCTATGATGTATCCTGCAGCTGCTATCTCCAACTGATTTCTTAGAGGTTCAATAACTACCTTAACCTCCGGCACTCTATTCTCGTCGAGGTGCATACCGCCCAGGTACGTTTTACCAATTAAAGCCTCCATCAGTGCTAAGGGTCCTCCCTCTCTGTTTGTCCGCGCGCCACACACACTGTTGGCGTAGAGTACCGCGTTGCTTTCTGCCCAAGCAAGGTGCTCACCTTCTTGTGGGATCCTCACGTAATAGGGAGCGCATGTAAATGCCTCAGCCCCCATCTCCCTTAGTGCATTAACTATACGCAGCTGTTTATTAATGACCACATCACTAAATGACTTGTTATTAAAATCTGCAGTAATAGCTGCATAAGGATTCGCTGTCGTGTATACTCTAAATCGTGCCCCTTTATTTCTCAAATCTTCTATAAACTCCATTCCGTAATCCAAGATATTGAAGTATGAGATGCCGGATACATGCGCGTGTACTACATCAATTAGCCTAGTAGCACCTAGGGCCTCACCAACCTTTACAACAACCTTAATAGCTAGTTCTACAGCCTCACCGAATTCGCCATTAAGCATCGCTTCTTCTTCCTTAGTAAGGTACATAGGCCCACCACAACAACTTCTCAAGCGTCTACTTAGGTAGTTCGGGCTTCTTGAACGTCTCCTCCCTGCCTAAGGGCATTGTAGCATCGATACCTATCTTATCGGTAATTCCATCAGCCGAGCTAGGATCAAGTGTCGATCCTCTAGCGTATCTCACAACTACAAGTCCTCTTCCTGCTTGCAATCTTGTCGCTATAGCCCACTCAACCTCCTCTAAATTATCAGGATCTATATCCTCGTCAACAACGACGACATGCTTTAAGCTTGGGTGAGCTGCAAATGCCGCCATTATAGCTGACTTACCGTCACCTTCCATGTTCTTCTTTATGGATATGACTGCATGTAACCAACACCCGCTAGCGGGTGTCAGTCGCACTTTCCTAACGCGTGCTACCACCTTCTTCACAGCATCCCAAATTAGTGCCTCCCTAGGAAATCCCATTAATATCTTATGTTCGTTGCCTGCAGGTAGAATAACGTGAAATGGTACATCCTCCTTACTGAAATATATTTTATCTACAGCAATCACAGGCTGCTTTCGGACCCTATCGTAAAGCCCAAGAATATCTAGAAACGGGCCCTCATCAGCAACCTCCCTAGTAATCCTGCCTTCAATCACCACCGAAGCATGAGCAGGTACCGGAATATCGTAGATCGGCGTTCTCGCTACCTCAAGGCACTCACC
>QMWS01000010.1 GCA_003661745.1 Thermoprotei archaeon
AAATATTAAGCCCCAGTACACCTTACTAGACCTTAAGGCACCAGCAATAAAGCCTCCAACACCCCTCATAACGTAGCTAATGAACTCACCAATACTTATTAAGCCAGCAATAAGGGCAGTAGCACCTAAGACCTCGAAGTACGCTCCTAAGACTGACCTACAACCCTCATATGTCATGTCAGCCAGCAGAGACACAATGCATAGAGCAATGAACGTAACGAATACCTTTGACTTACCCAAGTACAGCACCTCACACAGTCCTACTAATTGCATAAAACCTTTAAAGTAAATATAGTACTAAACAAACCTTATTTTCCTATTTAGGGAGAATGTAGTGGGATTATAAAATGATTAAGGTGCGCTTGGGATTCGCTCCACTTCATAGGTACCCATTTGATGAAGAGTGGGCGGTAGAGATTAAGAAGAGGGTTATCGAGAGCATAAAGAAAAACTTAAACTTCATAGAACTTGTGTATCCTAACGAAAAACTTACTAAGATGGGGTTAGTTTGGAGTGATGAAGATGCGGAGAAGGTAGTGAAATTATTCCGTGAGAAGGACGTTGCTGGGATAATATTAGGCACCATGACATTCGGTGATGAGCTTGCGGGCGCGAGGATTGCGGAGGAATTCAAGGGCTACCCCATACTGGTATTCGGAACTAAGGAGCCGCCTGCTAAGGCAGGAGGCTTCAGAAGGTCGGACTCGTTCTGCGGTACGTTATCCCTAGCATCAGCGCTGTACAGGAGGAAGATACCGTTTATATTTGCTGGGATAGTCTTTCCCGAGGAAGAGGAATTCATTAAAGCTATTGACGCGTTCGCTAGGGCTTCACTGATAGTTAAGGAGTTTAAGGGGGCTAGAATAGGGTTAATAGGCCCGAGGCCTGAGAGGTTCGAGACCGTTACCTTCAATGAAGCTAAGATGGCAGAACTGTTCGGGCAGAGGGTCGTGCACGAGTCCCTCTTTAAGGTTATTGAGGAGGCTAGGAAGCTAGGCGATGATGACCCCGAAGTAGTGAGGATTATTGAAGAAATGAAGAAGTCAGCAGATACTTCAAGCGTGCCTGAGGATGCACTACTCAAGATGGCTAAGTTCGAAGTAATCCTAAGGCGGTTAGCGAAGGAGAAGAACCTTAAGGGACTCGGTATAAGGTGCTGGACCGAGATACAGGAGTATTATGGTATTTCACCATGCTTCGTCATGGGGCGCTTAACTCAGTCAGGTATAATGACTTCGTGTGAAGTAGATATTTACGGCGCCTTAACAATGATGATTCAGTACCTAGCATCATTAAAGACTACTCCACCACACTTCATAGACTGGACCATAAAGCACCCTGAGAAACCTAATGTCTTCTTAGCATGGCACTGCGGGAATGCGCCAATCGCGCTAGCTCACCCATCGTGTCCGGCGAAGATAAGCTACCACAGCATACTTTATAGGGCGGTAGGCAAGGATAATTCCTACGGGACAGTAGATGTTAGGTTAAAGCCAGGCGTAGTCACCATATGTAGGTTAGTAGAATATGACGGCGAATTCAAGATGCTCATAACTAAGGGACGGATTATCGATGAAGGAGGAGAATTCAGGGGTTCGTGGAGCTGGGTCGAAGTTGACGACCTGGATAAGCTCTATAGGGTACTAGTGGAGGAAGGCTTCGTGCATCACGCAAGCATGATACATGGTGACTACGTAGAAGCAATTAAGCAGGCATGTAAGATACTAGGGATAAAGACCGTAGTCGTTTAAAGCTATGATTGGAGTTAACATTAAGGATCATCTAGCTACACAGAACTTAACAAACAAATTTTCCTGTAAGTAAAAACTTAAATTGCTTGGCTGGGATTGCAGGAATTGCAAATATAATTCATGGGTGTGCTCCATGTATGAAGACGTCCTGTACTATGCAGTTGATTACGCCTTATCTCAGGGAGCGACTTATGCTGAGGCTAGGTATCACAAGAACTACGGCTCAGAAATAATAGTCAGGAACGGATCCGTCGTTAGTGCTGGAATGCTGAAGAGGGAAGGAATAGGTATTAGGGTAATTCTTGAAGGCGCGATGGCGTTCTCATCAACAACCGACTTAAGTCGTGAGGGTGTGAGGAAGGCTGTAGATAAAGCTGTATCGCTTGCGCGGTCGTCGAGACCGCTAATTAAGCGCCCTCACACCTTATCGGATGAGAGGGTAGGTAAGGCTAAGTACGAGGTAGTCGTAAAGGAAAAATTCGAGGACATCGCGCTCGAAGATAAGATCAAGTTAATGGTCGCACTATGGAGTGAGTTACCGAGAGTACTTCGGGAAACTAAGATGGTATCCTTATTTGAGGAGTATAGAGAAGGTATTGAAGAGAAGACGCTAATTACTAGTGATGGTGCATGCGTAGTCTCTAAAGTACCTAGGGTGTTTTACGGTGCTAACATAGTCTTAGCCCACTCACAGAAAGGCACTCTACAGAGATTAATCGAGTTCGGTGGAAGTGGGGGCTACGAAATCTTTAGGTCATGGAATATAGAGGATAGGCTTAAGGAGGAGGTAAAGAACATAGAGCCCGTCCTTGCTAAAGGTACGGAGCCTCCTAAGGAGCCAGTAGATGTTATAATTGGCAGTGAGGTAGTCGGGCTAATAGTTCACGAAAGTGCTGGGCACCCTATGGAAGCGGACAGGATATGGGGCAGGGAGGCGGCTCAAGCTGGGGAGAGCTACGTTAAGCCCGAAATGATAGGGAAGGAGAGAATAGGTAATGAATTAGCTACCGTAATTGATGACCCCACAGTACCTGGAAGCTACGGATTCTACCTCTATGACGATGAGGGAGTGCCAGCTAGGCCTAGGTACATATACTATAGGGGGCTAATTAATGAGCCGCTCCATAATAGGTGGTCAGCTGCAGTATTTGGCGTGAAGAGTAACGCAGCCGCTAGGGCAATGGACTATACGAGTGAGCCTCTAGTTAGGATGGCTAATACGTACTTAGAGCCGGGAGATAGGTCTTTTGAGGAACTAATAGAGGACATAAAGCTCGGTATATACGTTAAGAGCTACATGGAGTGGAATATCGACGACATTAGGTGGGGACAGAGGTACGTAGGGCTTGAGTCGTACGTGATCCGTAAGGGTGAGATAGCGGAGCCAATATTGTACCCAGTCCTCGAATTCACTACGAAGTCCTTCTACAGCTCGATAGTAGCTAAAGGCAAGGAGCTCCGGTTCTACCCCGGTACCTGCGGCAAGGGTGAGCCTGCCCAAGGTATTCCTGTATGGTTCGGAGGCCCTGATGTTAGGTTAAGTAGAATGCGTGTAGGGGTGGCGCCGAGATGAAGGAGTTCCTGCTTGATTTAGCTAAACTAATCGTAGATAAGGGTAAGCAGCTTGGCTACGATGACGTAGTTGCTAAAGTAGTAGGTACTGATGAGGCTATGGTTAAGGTCGCTAACAGTCAGCTCACAGTAGCTCAGATTTGGAGGACCGTAACTCTTGAGCTGTACTTAGCAAAGGATAGAAAGGTCGTTGTAGTTGAAGCTCCGATCAAGGAGAGAGGAGATGTTGATGAGATACTCAGTAACTTGGGTGCTTATGTTAAAGCAGTAAAAGAGTCCGAAATATATGCTCCCCTCCCAGAACCTTCCGGGAAGCCTTTAGATGGCCTAGTAGATCCGAAGGTCATTGACGTAATGTATAGAAGCTCGGAGGTAGCTGCAGAGGTAGTATCTGCAGCGCATAATGAGGGAGCTGAGAAGGTTGCTGGCACACTCACGCTTTCTATAGACAGAAAGGCGCTAGCTAATAGTGCTGGAGCAGAATTCTATGAGGAGGGTACAGCAGTTGAAGCGTATCTGAGAGCATTCTATAAGGATAACTCAGGACACTGGGCATACGGATCTAGGGTGCTGGATATGAATGCACTAAGAGATGTCGGTAGGAAAGCAACATTATATGCTAAACTGGCGAGTAATGCTGTTGACATCGCTCCAGGCAGGTACGATGTAGTTCTGTCACCGCTAGTTGTAGGGAATTTAATGGATGTAGTAGCTTGGACTGCTTCCGCCTTTTACGTCTTATCCGGCTTCTCAATGTTCATGAAAGTTAAGCCTGGTGATGAAGTAGCGTCAGAAGAATTCACGCTAGTAGACGACCCTCTAGCAAAGGAGCTGGCAGGTTCTACTGGATTTGATGACGAAGGCGTAGCTACTAGGACGAAGGCTATTATCAGGGAAGGAAGGTTCGAGAGCTTACTGCATAATTCGAAAACAGCTAAGGTAATGAACACTAAATCGACAGGAAACGCGGGCATAATAGCGCCACAGCCTTGGAACACAGTAATCAAGCCCGGCAACTATAGCGAGGAAGAATTGATTAGGGAAGTAAAGAACGGGCTGTTCATACTCAATAATTGGTACACTAGGTTACAGAATTACGTAGAAGGAATATTCTCTACAGTTACGCGTGACGCCGTATACAAGATTGAGAACGGCGAAATAGTAGGTGTAATTAAGAGGGTGAGGATAGCTGATACATTCTTAAACTTAATGAAGAACATTGTAGGACTAAGTAAGAGTACGTACGATATCAAGTGGTGGGAGGTTCCCACTCCTTCAAAGACTCCCTTCATCCTAGCAAGAGACGTCAATATAACTAAACCGACTGTATAGAAATAGTCAACATAACTTTCTCTTTTCCCACATCATTGAAATGCATTTCAATATTACCCACTAAGTTCATTACGTGTCAAACAGTTAAGAAAAGGGCAGTATTTTGAATTATAAAACCCTAGCGATACTTGTGGCGGCATTACTAGTTGGCACTCTGCTGATGATTGCTGAAATTAATATGGGAGGAAGTAGTACCTATTATTACGTAAGTAGCAAGAAGTGCAGTTAAGAATACTTCGTAATTAATGCTTAAGGCTCCTCGATTTAAGTTAGCTGTAGTCAACAACAACCTGATAATAGAGGTGCCAGGGTATATAGAGCAGCCGCGCTTCTATAAGCTAGGTGACACAATGCCTACCGCCATAATGTGGACCCACAGCTTCGTGCCTATGGCTAGGAGCTTAAGTGACGTAATAGCAGACTACGTTTTCATGAATAAGACCTACATGTTCGTGAAGGTAGCAGTGCCTAAGCTGTTGTCGGTACTTAAGCCAGGAGTTTACGAACTAGCTGCTTGGTGCAAGGGAACTGAAGTCCTAAGCGCTCACGCCGTTGTAACACCGTACAGCATCAGAATAGAAGAGATGTAAAAATAGTGCACAGCCCGCCTAGAGTGTGTGAAATAGAGGATTTATGCGAAGAATTCAAGCTTCTATGCTATGTTAATTCGACTTCACTTAGCGCAGTAAGGTCTGCTGTCTACGGTGTTAGTTCAGGTAGGTTAACTGAGACTGAAGCTGCGTGGCGAGCCCTAGAGTGGGCTGACTCCAACATAAGGTACGACAGGAGTAAGCTTGAAAGGAAAGACTATAGACTCATCGACCCCATAACAATGCTCAAGGAGAAGAAAGGCATTTGCATGGACTACACAGCTTTCTTAGTTACTGCACTTCTTTCAGCTAACGTACAACCAGTTTACGCGCTAGTAATAAGCAACATAAACCACATAGCCCCGGCCATCAAGGTAAATAACTCACTATTCGTTCTAGATCAGGTCCTACCGCCCATAGAGATTGGCGACTACATCGAGTATCTACTGCTAGGAAGCATTGGTAAAGTGAGCTTGCTGAAGTACTGGATACTCGATGGAGAGGTTCAGTTGGAGGTACTCAACGACATTGAAATAGTAGCCACGGACACCTACGCGCAGGGCATTTTAGACTTAAGCGTCGAAAGAGAAGCGGTAAACGCATTTGCAAAGAGGCACCCTAACCTGAAGCTTCAGCCTGCCCTCGAGTCGCTGGCTGAATCCATTGGTTCTAGGTTAGTTATGCGCGTTCCTGAGCTAGTTGGCTACAGCAACAGTCAGTACCCGCTGACAGCTCTTTACTCTCCCTTATTTAAGGAGCAGTGGATTGAGTACATAGCTAACTGTATGGACAAGTTGCTGCTTAAGTACTATAATTCTACTGCAGTAAGCGGCGGAGAGTTCTGGGCGTCGATAGAGGGAGATACTCTATACTTCATAGCGATTAATTACTACCTACCTAATGTAACTGCGGAGTTGTCTAATAACTCATCATTAATTATCAGTATATCTTCACGCGAGCCTATGACCTCTGCTGGCATCATAGTTTATGGGCACAGCAGAACTGAGCCCTTAGCGGAGGTCCTGCCTAGTGGAGCTATAGCAAGAAACTTAATAGCAGTTAAAGCAACTGCCTGGGTCATGAAGGAGAAGTACGTGCAAATAGCTTTTAGTGTCAGTGAATTAAGTAGGAAGTTGCCGAGAGGCAGTTGAGATATAGTCACACTAATTAATGGAAAACCAGTGTATGCTATCCACATTAAGTTAGAGAGAATATACGGTCTCTCATGTAATGAGTCAAGGCCTGTGCACGAAGCCTACACGCCTGTAACCTAGAATTTTTCCGTAAGTTGAGCTTTTAAGTACGTTTAGCACCTAAAACGATATTACCTTAAGCAGGAACAAATTTTCGAAAAGAGGGTGCGTAGCGTGAGCTCCTCAGACGCAATAAGCAGAGCTAAGTTAAATGCTGCTAAGAAAGCTGTAGAGTACGTACTTGATGCAGAAGTAATCGGAGTAGGAACCGGATCGACAGTTGAGAAATTCATTGAAGTACTAGCTAGATACAAGTCAGACCTAAGGGACAGGGTTTTTACAGGATCATCCATCGACACAGTTCTCAAGTTAAGCAAGCTCGGCTTCAAGGTTGTTGACCCCCTAAGTCTTCAGAAGCTAGAAGTTTATGTAGACGGAGCTGATGAGGTAGACCCCAGCTTAAACATGATTAAGGGTGGAGGAGCTGCACTAACCCTCGAGAAGCTACTCACTTTCTACTCAAGAAAACGCATCTTTATAGTAGATCACACGAAACTCGTTTTAAGGCTAGGTGAGAAGCACCCTGTGCCAATAGATGTCCTCCCTCAAGCTGTCAATATGGTGCTCAGCTACTTAATGGAGAGAGGGTATAACGTGCAGATAAGATACCCGCATAAGGGTAAGTACGGACCGGTTGTCTCGGACATTGGCGGGGTTATAATAGATGTTAAGGTGCCTGACGGTACAGATCCTGTTGTTCTTGAGAAAGAGCTTAAGTTGATACCCGGCGTAATAGAGACAGGCATCTTCATTAACTTAGCCGACTACGTTATTGTAGGATATCCAGACAGGTCTGAGGTGAAGGTGAGGAAGCTAAGTAGGTGACTCAACTATTTTCGCTACCTCTTTAAATAACTCCTTCAAACTTACATAGAGAGATCTGTATACTTTATAGTACCTACTGTAAATTCTGTGCTTCTCCATGTTAGGTACTATCCTTTCAGAACTAGTCCTCACCATACAGGTTACTGCTTCTTCCACGCTGCGATATGCGCCAGCAGCTACTGATGCGAGTATCGCTGCTCCATAGGAAGAACCTTCGTCAACGAGCATAGTAGTTACTTCAGTTCCGAATACATCAGCAATTACCTGCTTCCATAATCTACTCCTCGAACCTCCTCCAAGAACCCTAATCTGGTGAGCACTAATTCCTATGCTCTTCATCAACTCTATCGAGTCCCTCAACCCATAAGCTACACCCTCAAGTATAGCCCTAATGATGTGCCCCTTACTATGCTTGAGTGATAGACCGAAAATCACTCCCCGAGCATACGGGTCTGCGTGAGGAGTTCTCTCCCCTGCTAGGTATGGAAGAAATAACAGCCCTTCGGCACCTGCAGGAATGCGCTCAGCTTCCTTCACTAAGATGTTGTAGGGGTCATCACCTACTAAGTCAGCTACGATCTTTTCGAGATGTCCTAAGCTATCCCTAAACCACCTGAGCGAGCCGCCTGCCGAAAGCATCACACCCATAAGGTGCCACTTACCAGGGACTGCGTGGCAGAAAGCATGTAACCTACCTTTGGGGTCATACCTAAATTTATCTGAGGCAGCGAACACTACCCCAGATGTCCCTATGTTTACTGAGATGAGTCCTTCAGCGACTATACCAGCACCTACCCCAGCTGCTCCCTGATCACCAGCTCCAGCAGCGACGGGTGTGCCGGGTTTAAGGCCGAGCTCTTTAGCTACTTCACTACGTAGCTCGCCTCTAACACCTGGCGACTCCAGTACCTCAGGGAGAATGCGGCTCGGTATGCCCAGCTCATCGATAATCTCGTAGCACCAGCACCTCTTCCTAACATCAAATAAGCTAGTGCCTGATGCATCATTGACGTCAGTAATTACATCACCTGTCAACTTATACCCGATGTAATCCTTAGGAAGCATAAACTTATTGACCTTAGCAAAGTTTTCTGGTTCGTTATTTCTCAGCCAAAGTATTTTAGGAGCGGTAAAGCCTGTGTGAGCTATGTTACCAGTGAGTTCGATTAGCTTCTCCCTACCTATTAGTGAGTTAATGAATTCAGCCTCCTTAGCTGTTCTCTGATCATTCCATAAAATAGCAGGCCTTATGACCCTGCCCTCACTATCAATGACCACAAGCCCGTGCATCTGCCCTGTCAAGCCCACACCCTCAATCTCATCACCTTTAATTCTGGCGTTAGCGATAGCGGCTTTCACAGCGTTAACGCAAGCCTTCCACCAGTCACTAGGATCTTGCTCCGACCACCCTGGCCTCGGTGTGTATAACGGGTACTCAAACGTTGCTTTACCTACCACAGAGCCTTCCTCATTAATTATGAGGGCTTTACAGCCTGTGGTCCCCACGTCAATCCCAAGGTAGTAGGGCATGAGCCCACACGTTATATAGTACTTCGGTGAAGTTATAAAGGGTGGTGTCAGTGCCTCCAATACTCTCAGCATCAATACTAAATGCTGACTTCACTAGGCTTTGGGAATGTGTTAGTGAAGCGCTAAGCTCAGGTGCCGACATGGTGCATTTCGACATAGCTGACGGATGCTTCGTGCCTAACCTGACCTTCGGCCCTATGATCGTTAAGGCGCTAAGGAAAGTCACTAATGCGCCGTTCGACGCCCACTTGATGGTAGTAAATCCAGAGCAGTATATCGAGGAGCTAGCCGAGCTTAAGGTTGAGTACATATATTTTCACTATGAAGCAACAAGGAGTCACTACCGGCTAGTAAAGAAAATTAGGGATTACGGAGTAAAGGCAGGTATAGCACTTAATCCGTCAACACCTGTAAACTCACTAACTGATATACTTCCTGATATTGATGCAGTTCTCATCATGCTGGTTGAGCCAGGATTTGGAGGGCAGAAGATGATTCCGAGAATGTTAGGTAAAATTAAGGCTCTGGCACGCTTAAGGGAGGAGGAAGGGATGAATTACGTCATAGCAGCTGATGGAGGCATAAAAGTTCATAATGTTGCAGAGGTTGCGAGGTCAGGTGCTGACATAATCGTCGTGGGCTCCGGCATATTTGCTCAGGAAGACATAGGAGCTGCGGTTACTGTATTAAAGAAAAAGATTAGTGAAGCCTTCTTGAACTCCACGAGGAAGTAGGTACCCTGTACGCGCTCACCGCTTCTTTACACTCGTCATCTCTGAGATTCTCTCACCTTGCTCTCTAATTAAGCTCATAACGTTCTCTATGCTTACTGCCGTAGCCGCCCCAGCACCCGTAGTGGCAGACGCACCCGTCGCCTGAGCGAACATGAGCATTTCTACGAGGTCACCCTCATCTAGGCTACCAATATTGTGTGGACTCCTAATTTCATGTTTAATAAGCCAGTAGATGATGCCAGCACTAAAGGCGTCACCAGCTCCGGTCGGGTCGACAGCATCTACCCTGAACGCTGGCTGAAAAATTGTGAGGTCCTTAGTAAGTAAGTAAGCTCCCTTACTACCAAGCGTAACTAAAACTATGCTTGTTCCTTCATCTATGAGCCTCTTAGCGCCATCTTTGATACTCTCAGCATTAGTTAGGTACTTCAGCTCACCTACGTTACAGTGTAGGATGTGGGCAGAGCATGCAGCACGAAATATTTCTTCTCTCTTTCTCGGAGCTTTACTCGGTGGTATGACGAAGTCTAGGAAGACTATCGACTTAGACCTAACGTCACTAGCTATATCTGCAGCAGCTGAATCTACCTCACCTAGGAAACCTATTGCTAGATAAGTTACGTAGCTCTCCACACTTGCTAGCACCCTGCGTACGAAGTTAGCTGGGAGGTCCTCATTAGCTCCAGTAGCTATAATGAATCTTCTGTCCTGACCTTCTTCGACCAATATCACGTTCTTCCCTGTGCCAGTTGTATGCGATACGAATATATTGCTGACGAACCCATACTTTGAGATAACGCTTAATACATAGCTCCCGAAGGGATCTGACCCAACAGCCCCAACAACCATGATTGTCTTAGGGTCTAGACCGAGCTTAACTAGGTCAATAGGTACGTTTATAGCGTGCCCACCTGTCGATATGGCAAAGTCCCTCCCAACATAAGTTATCTCACCTGGGTTAGGTATCTTCTGAAGCCCGTGAATGACTATATCTACCATTAAGAACCCTATGCACGTGCAGGCTAGCAATTGCATACCCTCTATAAAATCCAAGTAATTCTAAGCATTATAATCATTAAACTAATTTTAGGTATTACCTTTGGGCACAAGCTATAACTGCTTTACGTAATTTTAACACATTAAGTTTATTAAAGAGCGCCCAATCTATAGTTATTGAGGTAGTAGTTCATGAATCCGCATCTCCTCGCTAGAGGAGCTTCCAAAACTATTGCTATAGTCATAGCGGTTGTGGTTATTGTTGCTGCAATTGCTGGCTTAGCTGCATACATGAGCCAGCAGCCACCTGCCGCTACTACGACGACACCAACTGAGACTACACCTACTACAACATCTCCATCACCTACAACCACAACACCAACAACTACTGCAGCTCCGCCGCCGAAGAAACTCAAGTTCGTTGTAATAGGTAAGTCAGTACACCCGTACTGGTCAGTAGTTGAGGCGGGTGTCAAGAAAGCTGGTGAAGAGTTAGGTGTTGAGGCAGTATTCTGGGTACCTAAGACTGAGAACGTTCAGCAGCAGCTAAGTACTATGGACACCTACATTAGTGAAGGTGTTGCAGGAATAGCTATTGCTCCTTCAGACCCTGATGCTGCAGCTCCGTATATTGCGAAGGCTATCGAGAAGGGTATTCCAGTGATAACTATAGACACTGATGCTCCGAACAGCAAGAGGCTAGCCTACCTAGGCACAGGTAACTACAAAGCCGGATGGCTAGCTGGATTAGCAATGTGGCAGCTGCTTAAGGAGAAGGGCTACGTAAAGCCTGGTGCTACGGTTAAGATAGGAATACTAACTGGATCACTAACTGCTAGGAACTCATTAGAGAGAATTGCTGGATTCAAGGATGCAATAATGAACTGCTCGCAGAAGGACCCAGACATCAAGGGCAACATTAAGATAGAGTTCTTAGGACCCTATAATGATAAGGAGGATCCTGTCCAAGCATTCAACCTAGCACTATCCGTGATTCAGGGCAACCCAGACATAGCTGGAGTATTCGGAGTCTACGCCTATGACGGCCCAGCATGGGCAAAGGCTCTGAAGCAGGCGGGCATACCGCCAGGTAAGGTAGTTCTAGTTGAGTTCGACGTAACATCAGATAACGTACCTCCGATTAAAGAGGGCTATGCACAAGTAACGGTAGGGCAGAGGCAGTACTTCATGGGCTACCTTGGAGTAAAGCTCCTATACAACATGACTAAGATAGGCTGGGAGAAGGCATTAAAGCAGTTCATCCCAGGATACCCAGAGAATAAGATTTATGATACAGGTGTAGACCTGGTTGGAGCGAAGCACATGGAGTTTACAGCGCCAACCGGAGAGAAGGTAGTAATATTGAGCTTAGAAGAGTATAAGGAGCTAGCTGAGAAACTAGGTATACCACCAGAGCTGCTAGGTCTAGGGTAAGTAGTTTTTCCCGGAAATAGACAACCACAAAACATATGTCTTTTTAATCTTCTCTGAGAATAACACCCTCCTTAAACATGAGCCTATATTAATGTTATTATCATAAATTATTTAAAATATTGTTCTGAAAAACATTAAAGTAGAAATAAGACAGTGGCGGGGCGGGCTTAATTGGAGGAAGTAATACTCCTCATGGAGAACATATGGAAGAGATTCCCTGGAGTAGTTGCTCTAAAAGGAGTGACTATTGACGTTAAGCGTGGGGAGATACTCGGACTGGTTGGGGAGAATGGAGCTGGAAAATCTACGCTGCTGAAGATACTCTTTGGTGTATATAAGGCGGATGAAGGAAGGATCGTCTGGAAGGGTAGGGAAGTAGAGGTCAAGAATCCGTACCACGCAATGACTTTAGGCATCAGCTACGTTCCTCAGGAAACACTACTCTCACCTAACTTATCAATAGCTGAGAACATTTTCTTAGGCTTTAGGCTCCGTAAGGGCTTTAGCTT
>QMWS01000011.1 GCA_003661745.1 Thermoprotei archaeon
CACCGGAATGCCCTTCTCGAACTCTATCGTTACGTACTCTGGCTTATCGGGTGCCTTCTCTGGGCTCTGCGTCCATAGGAATACGTCGTCGGGGGGCTCGGCATAAGGGTCTTCGAGAACTCCACCCTCAATACTTCTGCCCCATAGGTTCTCGTCTATACTGTAGATTCCGTGTGATACAGGTATGCCAACTTTCTTTGCGTACTCGAGCTCCCGGTCCCTAGTTAAGCCCCACTCCCTAACAGCCGCGATAATCTTTGCTTCAGGGTAGAGCGACTTTATGGCTAAGTCAAATCTCACCTGGTCATTGCCCTTGCCTGTACAGCCGTGTGCGACGTAGACAGTCCCCTCCTTCTTAGCCACCTCAACTACCTTCATAGCTATTAGTGGCCTTGCCAGAGCCGTTGAGAGCGGATACACACCTTCATAGAGCGCATTAGCCTTAATCGCAGGAGCTATGTAGTTATCAACGAATTCCTCCTTAGCGTCTATGTAGTAGTGCTTAACAGCTCCTAGCTTGTACGCCTTCTCCTCGATTTTCTTAAAGTCCTCCTCCTGACCCACATCCACAGTTACAGTAACCACTTCAGCACCTAACTTCTCCTGAAGCAATTTCAAAATAACAGACGTATCCAGACCACCTGAAAACGCAAGTACCACCTTCACGCTATTCACCAACTGCCTTACGAATGGTCAGTTTTTATACGTTATGTAACATCTATTACCAAATTATTATGTTATTGTTACATATAGAACATTATATACCTAGCTCTCCTCTTGCGGATATTATTAGGTCTTCAAGAATGCTGTATGCCTTGGATGCCTCCTTCCTATCACATACAATAATTGTTTCTCTATAACATGAAATTATTTGTGTTATGTTTATGCCATTGCTAGCCAGTACTGAGGATATGAGTGCTACTACACCCGGTGTCTTAGTTATTTCTTCGGGGCTAACCATTATTATTGCTGTTTGATTATCTAGGTACTCCACAATATTTTCTTTACCCAAGAGATCGATTACGTCCTTGCTTACCTCTTTAGCTGCTATGATGGTAAATGTTACTGTTCCCTGAGTTAGCTGAAAGAATCTAGCATTCTCCATTATCTTCGTTACTCGAGTTATTTTAGGCAGAACTACGTTCCTGTAGACGCTTATTACTACTAGGTCTGTCTGAAGCTCTATTACTGAGGAAGCAACTATCTTCCTAATCTTAGCATTCAGCGATGTATGAATCTTCTTCAGCTCCTCCCTCAGCCTAATTAGGGACATTTTAATAGCGCCTAGAGATGCCTCACATCCGTGCTTCTTCAGCTCAGAAAGTAGGTAGCGAGCTAACGCGCTGTAATTAACGACACCTAAAATAAGACACTCCCTCAGGAAGGGATGGGAAATTATAAAGTCTCTGACTATATTAGCTATGCTTGACGGCTTCTTCATTACTTACCACACTAGATAATATATTTAAAACAAGGAGATAAAGAATAACTGCTGGACTCACTAAGTTTTAAGTTAGCTACCCTAGTAATTGTAACTTTATGGTTTAATCGCCTTGAGCTCTTCCAGCAGCATAGAGGTTGTGACAGCAGTTGAGAGTATTAATGTCCTGAGGAAAGGCTACAGGTGGTTTGGCGTAGTTAATGTGAGGATTGATGGGGAAAGGGTTTCACTGTTGATGACTAGCTCCATAGCTCAGTGACTCTATCCTAGGTTCAAGATTAAGGTTGAGCTCCTCGATGAGTCTAAGTCCGTTAATGGCGTAAAGATCTTAGGGTACGGAACTGTCTCGGTCGAGAAATATGAGAGGGTACCCTAAAAGCTGCTATTTTTTAGGCCTCAGCACACCTAATTTGAAATTTTATGTTAGGAGCTATAACCTAGAATTATATGTGTAGATAATTTATTAACAGCGTAGCTATCGTGAAGTACATCGTTAACCCTGTAGCGTCAGCAACGGTTGTTATTAGTGGTGCAGATATAACTGCTGGATCAAGCCCTAGCCTAGCCGTTACCATAGGCAACATCGCACCCATAATGCTGCCTACGTAAACCACAAGTATTATGGCTAACCCTAGCGTTAGTGCTACCAGTGCATTACCGCTCATTATATACCCTATACTAAACGCTATAGGTGAAAGCAGTGCACCCATAATCAGCGACGTAGCCGTCTCCTTAGCTATAATCCTCAGCGCGTCACTAAAGCTCAGCCTAGCCTCCCCCATTGCTAGCGACCTAATGACCAGGGTCGCTGCCTGGGAACCTGCATTACCTCCCGTATCGGTTAGTACCGGTATGAAGAACGAAAGCGCTATGACTGCTGATAGCAGTGCCTCGTACCTGCTTATTATCGTCACACTTATTAGATCCCCCAAATACAGCGCTATAAGCCACACTATTCTCTTACGGACCAACTCACGTATTCTCGCAGCCAGATAAGGCTCACGTATCTTAACTATACCACCGAACTTAACGAGATCTTCTGTTGCTTCATTAACTAACACATCCATAATATCATCAGCCGTTATAGCACCCAGTAGGACACCTTCATCATCTATAACTGGCACCTCATCTAGGTCGTATTTAACTACTAGCTTAGCTACCTCCTCCTGATCAATGTCTGCCTTAACTGCTATGTAGTTTCTCATCATTATGTCCCTTAGCTTCTTATTGCGGGGTGAGGTGAGAAATCTCTTTATGTCGATTATTCCTCTTAGCCTGCCCTTGCTATCCACTACGTATATATATCTTGATGTATCATATCCCTCGAATTCTGATCTAGCAATAAATTCCTCTACAGCATTACCCACTAATCTCTCTTCGTAGAAGGCAGGGATTCTCGTAGTCATTATACCTCCTGCTGTCTCTGGCGGATACTTGAGCAGAGGCCTCACTTCAGCAATTTTCCACGCTGGTAATTCCCTCAACAGTGATATTCTGAGTGATGGTGGAAGAGCCTCTAGAAGATCCGCTAACTCGTCAACAGGTAGCTCAATGGCTATCCTAGCAAGCCTCCTAATACCTAGTACCTTTAGTACGTCATTCAGAACTTGCTGAGGCAACTTAGCTATTATCTCTACGTACACGCTGTCAGGTATCATTACAGCTAGCTTCCTCCTATCCTCGCTGTCTAGGCGCTCAAGTATGTCAATGAAATCTTGGGGCCTCAACGCCTCTAGTATCCTTAGCTTCTCAACGCCCTTTTCCAGCTCCTCCTTAATTTCGTCAAGTAAATCCTCCATGCTTTCTTGGGCTTTCACCAGCTATCACCTACTATTAACTTTAAGAAAGCTGGAGTATTTTACTATAATGAATTCTTGCTGGAGTTAGACACCAACTAAAACGTGCTACCTATGACATATGCGAGAACCGATACAAGCGTAGCTACCGATACCATATACACGATTGAGAAGGCTGTCCACTTCAGGCTCTTCGTCTCCTGGTAAATTACAGCTACTGTAGCTAAGCATGGGACGTAGAGCATTAAGAATAGTAGTATAGCTATCCCCTGTGCTGGTGTTAGATTGAGTGTGCGGAACGCCTCCTCCTCACTAACTCCCTGCATGATAGCTATAGCTGAGACGAGCCCTTCCTTAGCGATAAAACCGTTAATAAGTGCAAAGCCTATCCTCCATGAGGTGTCGTAGTCTAAGCCGTAGAGTGCTGACAGTCCAGGGGCTACTGCCGCACCAGCAAGTGCCGCATAGCTCTCTGAGGGATCGCTTGTAGGGCCGTGTGGTCCGTATGCCAACATTAACCAAGTTACGATGCTGAGTGCGAATATTATTATGCCTGCTTTCTTAAGGAAGTGCTTTGCTGAGTCCCATGCAAGCCACCAAACTACCTTTGCATTCGGCTTATGTAGTGGCGGTATCTCTATTAGGAGTTCTGGAGGTTCTTTAGTTCTAAATACTACACGCCTTAGGAAAAGCGAGGATAGCAGAAATACCGCTATACTTACTACGTACGCTAACGTTACGGTTCCAGCCTGAAAGATGGGCGACGTAAAGAATGCAGTAGCAGCAAAGAGGAGTACTATAAGCCTCGCCTGGCAGAGTATGTATGGTAACGATACAACCATTTCTAACCTCTCAGCCTCATCAACGGCTACTCGGGACCCCATAATGCCAGGTACGTTACAACCTAGTGAGATGAACATCGGATATGCTGCCTTACCTGAGAGCCCAAACTTAGAGAAGAAGTTATGTAGTGCCAGAGCTATTCTGGGCCCTAGGCCGGAGTCCTCTATAGTCGCCATTATAGCTGATATCGTGAGTATTAGGGGGAAGAATGATAGGACTGCTCCTACACCACCTATTATTCCATCAGCTACTAAGCTCGCCAACACCTCTGAAGCAGGCGATATAGCCTCCCTGACTACATCACCTATATAAACAAAGAGAGCCGTAAGTAACCCACTAAGGCTGTAGTTCTCAACGATTTCAGCTATGTGCGGCGCACCTGCGAAGTCAGCTATTATGTTTAGCGGGAAGCCAAGGTTGATTATGAATGCAATAACAAATACCGAGAAT
Organism: Thermoprotei archaeon; assembly: GCA_003661745.1. GTDB lineage: Archaea > Thermoproteota > Thermoprotei_A > Sulfolobales > NBVN01 > B83-G16. The sequence continues at coordinate 4,531 of QMWS01000011.1, forward strand.
ATCGTTAATGCACTGATTACCGGTCCTAGGATCGGTATCTGAAATATTCTGTCTAGGTAACTTATTCTCGCGGCTACATGAACTCTAACAACTACATCCTTTAGCAGTGAGTCAGCAAACTCATACCTACTTGAAGCTATTATTTCCTCGGGTGACCTATTGAGTATGCGCTTTATCTCCTCGCGGTACCTCAGTGCCTTCTCAACTACGTGCTCAGCCCCGAGCTTCTTCAGCAACTCAGCTATATCCTCATCACCTTCAAGAAGCCTCAGTGCCAGCCACCGCTTCGGGTAGCTAGAGAGTACCCTACTTGCCTCGATATCTTCTTCTAGCTCACTAAGGTACGTCTCAATGCCATTATACTTGATCTTAATTATGTCCCTCCTCACTCGCTTGCCTTCTGCGACATCTAAAAGTGCATTAATTAATTCCCTTAAGCCTGAGCCCTTGATAGCTGATACAGAAATTACTGGAACACCTAATTTAGCTTCAAGCTTATCTGTATGTATATGGAGTCCCTGGCTATGCGCTAGGTCAGATTTAGTTAATGCTATGACAACCTTAGGCGTTAGCTCGAGTATCTGAATAGCTAGGTATATCGTCCTCTCAGGAGCTGTCGAATCAACTAAAACAAGCACTACGTCAGCGTTACCTGCGAGTAGGTAATCTCTCGCAACCTTTTCATCAAGTGTGAGGGCGCTTAAACCGTAAATACCCGGTAAGTCAACAAAGCATACTTTCCTTCCCTTAACTTCTCTTACACCTACCTTCTTCTCAACTGTTGTACCGGACCAGTTACTCACCCTAACGCTCTCCCCAGTTAAGACATTGAATAAAGTAGACTTCCCTACATTCGGCTGACCAGCTACAGCAACAACTATATCACATTCACGGGTATCCGCATCCTCCCTATTTATAGTCATTGGAATGTGCCCGTCAATAAAATTTAGACACATCTAAATATACTTTTGAGCAATTGCAAAAAGAAGATTAGATTCCCTACGTAACGCTAGGGTAACAGCAGAGAAAGTTAGACTACTCTAAATATCAGTAGGTAGACGAGAGTTAAGCGACACGTATTATGCTTTAAGGTTAGTACTTGTCAAGAAAGGCTAGAAGAACCCTCTAGAGCCAGGGGATTCTTCACGACTCCGCCGATGCGGGCTCCCAACGGCTCTTCATCGGGTGTAACTGCAATTAATGCCTCAAGTAGATTTAAGTTCGAAATTTAAAATACTTTTCAAGGTATTCTTAAGGAGCATGGTAAGCCCGCACAACACTTGCCGCAGGCATCAGCATATCCGTGTAGCACTTTATAGTACCTTATGGCTATTTCCGTTAGTCTACTAAAGCACCTAAACTTACCGCTGCCCTCCCACGCTGAGAAAGCACTGACAGGACACCTCCTCACGCATATGCCACATGATATTCCCTTCTTTTCTAGGCAGTATTCGCTAATTGGCCTAGGCGTCTCTTCAACTACTGCCTCTGTAAGTATCGTCCCTAGCCTTACTGCACATCCCTTAGGAGTTATTAGCATGTTATTAAGGCCGAAGGTTCCGAGACCGCACACGTATCCTGCATGTCGGTGACTCCACGAAGCGGTTAATGACCTTACATCAAAGTTGTGCGTTGGCATTATAGCTATGCTCTTAAATCCCCAATTTCTTAGCTCCTCAGCTACCCTTCTACCTACCTTCTCAATAATCTTATTACCCACGAGGTATTCCTTAAGCCACTGAATAGATGGTTCCTCACCCTCCACATTGCTCTCTACGGCTTCAGCACTTAGCGGTAGTGCAAAGACTATAACACTTCTTGCTGCAGGCAGGATCTCGCGGGGATGCTTTATCCATGGATGCACACTCTTAAGCCTACTCCAGAGAACATCGCCAGTGTTCCTAGATGCTACAGGTGCAGGCAGTCTAAACCTAATACCGGACCTAAGTACCTCCTCCTCGAGTAGCCCGTTAATTAGCTCACGTACCTCATCTAGGGATATCTTAGCCAATAACGCACCTCCACGCCGGGCCTAGATCCACCTTTTCTTCTTGAAGTAGATAAGCATTACTGCTCCTATTATAGCCATTGCTACGAGCACCAGTGGATAGCCGTATGGGTAGTTGAGCTCAGGCATATTCCATGGGCTTATCTTAGTATTGAAGTTCATGCCATAGATGCCTGTAATAAATGTTAGCGGTATGAATATCGTGCCTATTATTGTAAGGAACTTCATGATTTCATTAAGCTTATTGCTTATGCTTGTTAAGTACATATTCAGTAAGTCAGCTATTCGCTCCCTGCATGATTCAGCGATATCCACTATCTCTAGGACATTATCGTAGAGGTCCTGTATGTACTTATAAGGCTCCTCATTAGTACTTAGGAACTCACTGCCTAAGATCTCACGCACCACCTCTCGTAAGCGCCATGAAGACCTCCGCAGAAACATGAGTTTCCTCTTAATCACCTGAACTCTCCTTAAGTGATACTGTCTAGGCCCTGTAATTACACCATCCTCTAGTGCCTCAATCCACTCACTAATTAGCTCCAGGACAGAGAAGTATGAGTTAATTATCTCATCCAGGAGCAAGTAGAGTAAATGAAAGACATTGGTGGGTTCCTCACGCACTCTATCAATGAGATGCGTGGTTGGTTCAGCCTTACTACTCACTATAGTTACTATGTAGTCCTTACTCACAATAACATAAACCGGGTTAAAGGATATACTAGCAGGCCCCTTCACGTACTTAACGTACTCAAGGGTGAGGAACAATAGATTGCGGTACTTCCTAAGCCTAACACTTGTTGTTCTTGTAGGTACCGGCTTAGTTATTGCCTTGGCAACGGACTTGGGCAGATTAAGTAAATAAATTAATTCATTCACTAAGTCACTTGAGGCGTCACGTACCAGAAGCCAGAAGGGCTTGAATCCTTCCGTGAGTTTTCCTAGCTCCTTGATACTACTTAAAGTTAACTGCTTAGCGGGCTTGCCCAGACCTACTAGCAATAACTCTGCTTTACCTTCTCCACCGTCCATAATAGATGAAGCATTCTTTCCCATAACTACCATGTTATAGTTACCAATCTTACTAATTACGTTATTAGAAAATCATTGGGGAGGGAGTAGACTATTCTCCTCTCGTGTATGGAGTCCCTCACCCTTCTGACTATTTCCTCATACTTCTTCATGAACTCGCTAAGGCCTCCTAAACGCGCTCTCTTAAGTTCTCTAAGCCCCTCCTCGATACTTCCTGCACTCATCTCCTTGCTGCCCGTTCCATAAGCACCCTATACTCTCTTGCCTTTTCATATTCTATCTTCCTTAATTCCTCAGCTAACTCATTAATGAATTGAAGCCTTAGTAGATTTTCGAAGAGATCTCTACTTATCGGCTCAAAGTCCTTAATCCCTTCGCTAGCCCTCACTATACATTCCTCAGCCTTCTCCTCCACATCAACAAGTTCATCATTTACTCAATCCTTTCCTAGACCCGCAACAGCGTTTCCCGCCTGCTGTTGTTTTGCTGTTTTTGGGTGTTTTTGGTTATGGTGGGTGGGTTATTACGCCCTCACCCGGGGGTCCTTTACTAGGGTAGCTCGCCCCTAGCTACCTAGGGGGCCCACGAACCTACGTCATCTAAGCCCGTAAAGCACCCAGAAATACTTAAATCTAACGTAAAATCAGTAAAAGCCTTCAGCAACTCACGGATAGATTCCTCAACAAGGCCATCAAACACGTCATCGGCCTGAGACACCATGGCTATGCATCACAACAATCACACAGCAGGCTAATTAAGTAAAGATCCATCATTAAAAAGTAGGCACATCTTCACGTAGGTGAATTAGAACGTGACTAATGAGTGGTGGGCCCGCGGGGACTTGAACCCCGGACCTCCGCCTCTCTTAGCGATTTCTACACCTGTAAGGGCGGCGTCCTAACCAGGCTAGACGACGGGCCCAGAAATATCGTAAATACTGGATTCAAAAGTTTTTCTTACATAGCCCACGGCTCTACGCCACTGCTTCCTATTTCATTTTGTAGAAATTTGTAGAAACAATAAAAGTGTTGATAAGATATGTGATGTGGCGGAATTATGAGGAATTTCACCAAGGTTCTGTCTTCTCTTAAATTACTGCGTAATTTCTACGCTAGGTTGGGGTGGAACGATAGGATATTTGAGGTTGACAGCGTATTTGACGAGGCACTTAAGGAGTTTGTAATTAGTAGCGAATCAGCTTAAGTTGAGCTCAGTTTTTACCTCATCAATAGGTACTACATCGATTATGTTTCTATGTTTTACTATCTCTGCCTTAACGCCATATAACTCCTTAAGTAATTCATTACATATCACCTCAACAGTACGACCTGCCGCGAGAAGCTTACCTGCCTTAATCGCTACTACATAGTCAGTAAAGTTAAGCAGTGGACTCAGCTGATTTGAAGCAACTAAGACAAGCCTTCCCGCACTTACTAGCGTTCTCAAGTGCTTTAGAACCCTTATCTGGTACCTAAGATCGATGTGTGAGAGCAGCTCATCAAATAAATACACTTTAGAAAATCTCGATAGCCCCCTAACTATTAGTGCCCTCTCCAACTCACCGGTACTTACCTCCCATATTTTTCTATTCAGTAAGCTTCCTAAATCAAACATACGCACATAATTTTCGAGCAACCCTAGGTCAACACCCTCAGTACTTAAGAGTAAGTCGCCTATGGTAATATCTACCGTCGTTGCTATAGTGGCTGGCACATACGTCACATACTTAACCCTTTCCCACGGACTTAACTCTCTTACCTCCACATCCTCAATAGTTATTGTGCCATTATAACTTAACATACCAGCAATCGCCTTAAGCAATGTTGACTTACCCGCACCATTAGGCCCTATCACAGCAACAAGCGAGCCAGACCTTAACTCTAGGTTGACGTTACTAATAGCCTTAAAGTTACCATAGAATACTTCGAGGTTCTTAACTACCAGCATATTTCCTCATCCTCACGAGCACTATAGCTAATGTTGGGCCACCGATAGCGGACACAATAATATTTACTGGCATATCGAGAGGTAAGAATAGCGTCTTAGCTGCAGTATCGGAGAGGAGCAGTAGCACTGAGCCTGTAATTAAGGACGTAGGCAGCACATACCTTACATCACCACTACCTAGTAGTCTCCTCGCTATATGCGGCGCTGCAAGACCTATGAAACCTATGATACCGAACCAAGCAACAGATATGGATGCTGTGAGGGCTGCTAAGCCAGTCATAATTCTCCTTAACTTCAACGGGTCGTAGCCTAGCTCCCTAACGAAGTCGTCACTTACGTTTAAGGCATTAAGAATCGGAAGGTAGTTATGGACAATCAAGAATGCTATAACTAGAATAGCTAGGCAGGTAAGTAATTCGATAGGCCCAGCTCCTGTTAGGCTGCCCATGGACCACGCAAACACTTTATGTATATCAAAGAGAATCAGGTACTGCGGAAGGAGCGAGAGCGAGTAGAGCGTTGTACCTACTGCAACGCCACTAAGTACAATGGATGTCGGTGTGTATCCCGCCTTCATAGCTATTGCGTGTGTTAGTGTGTAAGCAAGAAAGCCGCCTATAAATGCAGCTAGAGGCCTGAAGACAAATATTAGTGGGGACTGCGGTGGAAATGCAAATGTTAGCGTAACCGCAAATAAGGCACCAGATGAAATACCGAGCAGATAAGGGTCACCTAAGGGGTTCCTAGTACATACCTGGATTAAAAAGCCTGAAGTAGAGAGTAGAGAACCAACAAGCAGTGCTGCAATCATTCTAAATAACCTAAATCTGCATATTCCAGCAGCAAAGTAGATCCCCTTCAGCACAACGTCGAACGGATTAAGGACAATGGAGCCTAGGGCTAAGTGCGTTAGGGAAGCGCAAATTAGCGCTACAGCTAAAAGAGCTATTACGTATACGAAGCGCCTGCGCCTCCTGACTAGGTATTCTCTAACACCACTGTCTCCGGTGCTGAGCCCATTATGCAGGATAATTCACCTACCCCATCAGTTAAGCGTATTCCCCAAGACTTAACTACACTATCGTCAATTACGTTAGGTATGCTGCTTATGTTGAATGCCCTAGGATACAGGACCCTCGCTAATACCTCAACAGCAATTACTACTCGAGGCCCTGGCCTAACCATAATGTCCTCTAGCGCGCCCTTGAACACGTAGATTCTTCCCTCCTTAACAGATGTTATATTACTCCAGCCCTCTCTCGACTTAATCCTATCTACTAAGTTTTCAGGAGGGCCAAAGCTACCGTACATAGCTGTTGTCAGTATCACATCTGGATTCCTAATTATTATCTCCTCTGGAGAAGCTGGGAAGTACGGCGTCTCAACATCACTGAATATGTTCTTGCCGCCTGCCAACACAATGATGTCGTTAATGAACGAGTCCCTTCCTATTGTCCAGTAATCTGGGTACACCTCGAAGTAAACCTTCAGTGTCTGAGTATTCGTCTTGTTTAGGTACTCGTGAACTATTAAGTAAGTCTTCATTAGCCTGGCCTTCAGCTCCTCAACGAGTTTCACGGCATTATCTGCCTTATTAACTATTACGCCGATCACCAAGATATCCGTAAATACATCCTCAATGGACTTATCGCTGAGTACGTAGACTGTAATGCCCATGCTAACTAATTCCTTGATGAACTTCTCTTGAATACCTGTTGTTAGGAAGACCACGTCCGGCCTCAGCAGAGCGATTTTCTCTATGTTAATAGTGCTGAAGCCCCCGATCACCTCTATGGTGCCGTTCTTAACTAGCTCACGCACTACTGGCGGATAGTTTGAGTACTCATCGACACCTACAACTTTATCTCCAGCCCCTATGGCAAATAGTATTTCAGTAATAGAGGGTGCTGCAGAAACTATTCTCTCTGGCTCATGAGTTATTATTACCTGGCGCCCTAAC
>QMWS01000012.1 GCA_003661745.1 Thermoprotei archaeon
AATATGTTGAGGCCATAATATGCTGCAAAGCCTGCTCCCTCAACACATGCAATTATAAATGCGAGCCCTTTCTCTGCTTGAGTAAATAGTTTCCTGTCCTTCGGGTTTGTTAGATCCAACTCTATGATCTTAGCACCAACTAGAATCTGTATGATTAAGCCTGCAGTAACCATCGGGCCTATACCTAACTGTGCTATACTGCCTCTGGAGGACGCAAACACTACGTTGATTATCGAAGGTAGCTCCAGCCCCTTAACCTCAGGGTAAGCCGCTAGTGGGAAAACTAGCGTAGATGCCATTAAGTAGTAAACTACGAGAGCTAAGAAAGTATAGAATAATCTCCTCTTCAGGTCCGGCTTACGTGTAGGTCTTGGCGGAGACGGGAAGTACTCACCTATCCTTGCTAGAACATTTAACACACCCATACCTTAGCCCCGTAATCATATTAAAGAAAATTTAAGCCTAATTCAGCCACCTAAACTCTAGCCACTATTTCCGATATTCTTCAGTAGTACTACTTCCCCTCCTACCTCTCTTATCTTACTTATTGCCTTCTCAGATGCTGAATACACTATGACCTTAACCTTCTTCTCTATCTTACCGCGACCGAGTAGCTTGTTTATACCGAATGTTGTTAGGTCTATTACGTACTTGTCGTCCTCGCACTTAAGTTCACCCCTCAGCTCTAGCTCTTTTACTATTTCGTTTAGCTCACCAACATTTATTGACCTTACCTTAGTCGTAAGGGTTACTGGCCTAGTGAAGCCGTGCTTACCGAACCAGTCCGGGAAGTACTTTACTACCCATGACCACATGTGCTTGTGGAATCCTGCAGCTCCCCTACCGCCCTTGCTGCCACTCTTCCTATGCTGGCCTATACTGCCGTATCCGTGAGTTCTGCTTCCTCTCATGTACCTACTCCTCTTCTTTCTTCTTACTACCATTATATCATCCTCCTCAGTAGTTCGTTAACCTCCTTGCCTCTGTAACCGAGTTCTCCACCCGTCTTATAAGGCTTCTTGATGCTTCCCTTAAACCCTCCCCGAGGTGGGTGCAACCTAAAAACTGGCTTTACGTATTCATCGTACTTGTGCCATAGTATCTTACCCTCAAGTAGTGCGTCAACAAGCTCATCTATATTGTCAACCTTAAATATCTTCTTTATTGCTTCCTCTGTTATTTTCTTATTTCCTACAAGCCTTCCCCTCTTGAGAATTAACTCCTTAAGTACGTCTCTCTCTATTTCTCCCCACGTCACCCAGTCCTTAACCACTTCAAGCATGCCGTCAATAGTGGGGTTCTTTGGGTATAGTACGGCGTGGAACTTCCTAATGAGCCTTAGCATTCTCAACGTCGACTCTACTTTTGGATGAACATCAACAGTTCCTCTAATTCTTATTATAGCGTAAAGAACCATGGTGCCTACCTCCTGCTCCAGTCATATACAGTAACAAACTTGTATGTATTCCTCAATGCGTTATATGTTGCGGCGACGAAGTTTATGGTAGTTCTTGTCTCGCCCTTAGTCCATGTCCATACATCCTTAATTCCTGCGTACCTCAGAACTACCTTTGCTGCGTCACCAGCTACGAGACCTGTACCTTTAGGTGCTGGTATAAGCCTAACCCTCACACTACCTGATTTCCCCTCCACAGTAAATGGGACACTGTGCGGTTCATTACACGAACAAGCCCAGCTACCGCATCCTCTCCTAACCGGAATAATATTTAGCTTAGCATCACGTATTGCTTTCTCAATTGCCTGCCTCACCTGCCTTGCCTTACCTAACCCTATTCCTACATACCCATTGAAGTTACCGACTACAACCATAGCCCTAAATCTTGTTACCTCACCGGCATCTGTCTGCTTCTGAACGATATTGATGTCTACTACCTCATGCTTTAGGTCTGGAAGTAAGTAGTCTACTATCTCGGGCTCCTGAATAACTAGGTTCATGTCAAATACCTCTTTTATGCTTGCTATCTTACCTTCCTTAACCATCCACCCAAGCCTTGTCCTAGGCACCCACTCCTCAAGGCTCTGCTGACTCATGCTCCCTCACCACCAAAGGTTTCGATAATTTTTCTTTTAACTTCTTCGAAGTGTTTAGGTAAATCTCTAGGATCTAGTCCACGAGCTAGTACATTAGAGAATCTCGAGTTAAATAAGGCTGGATCCTTCTCGTACAGCATACTCGCGTACTTAGCTATGTGCTCGCCCCGTATTCTATCCTCGCTAGGCAACACCTCCTCAGATGCAGGAACCTTGACGCCCGCATCCCTTAAGCCCTTAATTGCCGCAAATACTCTTGAGCCCTTCACCGGTCTGTGAAGGCCGATGTCAGGTATTGCATAGGTTATTCCGAGTTTCTTAGCCCTTAGCCCAGCAATTAGCCCGGTTAGGTATGCTGCTGGTGTGTTGTTGGGATCGCCTTTCCAGCCAAGCTTAAATAATATTTTGCTGTTAACACCTACGTGCGTTATGTCCCCTTGCGGAGCAAATTCTATTATCTGCACTATTATGTACTTGTTTGTCTTCCTTACGACGGCTCTAATTCTCTTACCTGACTTAATCATCCTATATCGCTTATAGTAGTTTGTCTTACCCTCCCTCCTCCTCTTTCTTGGTACCTTATACTTTGGTCCGCGCGCCATGACTATCTTACCTCATAGCCCATATCTCTCAAGTACCTCTTGAGGTCAGCTAAGCAGGTAAATGTCCCGCCCTTAGCTAGCATATAAAGTCTTCTGTATATTCTTCTGTTTTCCATCTCGTCCTTGCTAAATACTTTATGATCTCTTAGCCACTTCAGATACCTACGTATTTTCCTTATCGTCCTAACCCATTTCTCCTTGCTATCAGTTCTAGCATCTTTAGCACCTTTCCTCTTTCCTGGGCCTCTTCTATGACCCTTCTTTCTCTTCTCATGACGTTCCTTCCACCTGCCACGCGAATTTCTGCGCGCTTGTTCTACCCAAATAACACCTTCCTTAATTAGCCTCTTTATGTCCTCACGCCTAAGAGCAGCCTCTACATCTTCTATTCTCTCAGGATCAATCCTAATTCGTGAAACACCTACCCCTAAGACCTCGGCTGCCAGCCTTTTCTGTGTGCTTAAGTCAACCATCCACTATTCACCTCGCATTAGCGATTAAGAAACCCAGTTCCTTAGCCCTACTAACAATCTCAGCTCTTTTTTTGGCGCCTACCGTAGAGCCTATGTATATTATGACTTCTGATGGATCAAGGCTCTCCAACTCTTTTGTACTATGGACTACGACAGGCCTTAAGCCAGTCGGGTGAAGTCCTCGAATACACCTTGGCGTACGGTAGCCTACGCTAACTATCGGTGGGTAACCCTTCTCCTTCATCCTTATAGGATTATCTATACCTCTAGGTCTCCTCCACTTAGGATCATTCTTGAACTTCGGGAACTTCCACCATAAATGTCTGAGGAACTCTGGCTTCTTCTTACTCCTTATCATTCTAATTAACTTTTCTCTACTAACTCTAGCCTCACTCTGGGTACTTGCCCCACTGCTCTCCATTACCTACTCACCCCTCTGCATAACCCTTCTCGTAGATATATATTCCGTCAACGAAAACTCTCCTATCCAGACCCTTTATCTTTGTCGCTCTTTCTATATTAGCTGCTGTCTGTCCTACCTCCTCGATATTGACTCCCTCTACGATTATGTCCTGCTTAGTTACTATTACCTTGACATTGCCAACTATCTTAGCTATTCTTGGCGCCTTCTCACCTAAGAAGTTCTCAATTATTACCTTATCCCCCTCAACCTTAACTGTAACAGGGAAGTGCGAATAAATTATCTTAAGCTTATACCTGAATCCCTTAGTTACTCCATCAATCATGTTCTGTATGTGGGCCGCTATGCTGTACGTCAATGCCTTCTGCTTTCTCTTAGCGAAGTATGACTCAACAACTATCTTATCGTCCTCCTTAAGTATCCTCACATTACGTGCAAAGCTGAAGTCTCTCACTACTTCACCCTTAGGTCCCTTAATGCGGATCTCCTTACCGTTAATCTCTACGCTCACACCCTCAGGTACGGGTATCTCCTCCCTCACTATTACTTCCTTAGGCATTTCTAATCACCTCAGTAAACATACGCTAACAGGACACCACCTATTCTCTTCTCTAATGCTTCACGATGCGACATAACGCCTTGCGGCGTTGAGAGTATAATTATGCCTATGTCCCTTGATGGTAGGTACTTCCTCAACCATTGAGGCATTTCTCGTAGGTCCTTATACTTAACTGAGAACCTCGGCTTTATTACGCCGCACTTGTTTATTCTCCCAAGGAGCTGTACCTTTATCTTCCCCCACCTGCCGTCATCTATGTGCTCGAACTCACCTATGTATCCGTACTTTTGCATTACCCTAAGTACCATAGCAATTAGCTTTGACGCTGGCGTTATCACCGCTTCTCTATTACCGCGCATTTCATTATTCATTATTGTCGACAGAGCATTAGCTAGTGGATCCATCGAGACCATACCAATTCACCTCCTAGCTGTACTTCTTGAATCCGAGCTCGCGTGCCACCTCCCTAAAGCACTGCCTGCACAGATATAGTCCGTACTTCTGAATAACAGCATCTCTGCTGCCACACCTTACACACACCTGCACTCCTCTTCCGTACTTCCTTATTACAGGTGGCTTGTACTTACCCATGCTATACCACCCTAACATTTAGCTCCTTAATAAAGTAAGTGATTGCCTCAAGCTTAGAGACTCTATGTCGGCGGGGTATTCTGGATTTTCTGCGTCGTCTCCTCATAACTCTGAAGCCCGGCCTCTCAAGAGTCACAGCCACATCCATACCGAAGACACCTATATTAGGGTCGTACTTAACGCCTGGTAGCATTATATGCTCGCGTATACCGAAGGATACGTTACCGTAGTCATCAAAACTCGATGCCTTAATCCTACGGCCTATTGCCTCGAGCGCTTTCTCAAGAAAGCTCCTAGCTCTCTCCCCCCTTAGGGTGACTACCACAGCTATGGGCTCACCTTTCCTTATTCCGAACTCCTTTATGGTTCTTCTAGCGTACCTTATAGAAGGTTCCTGCCCTGTTAGATCCTTAAGAACTTTAGCTGCCTTCTGCAGCCTCTCACCTGACTCCCCAACACCTATATTGACCGTTACCTTAGCTATCCTAGGCTTTAACATCGGGTTGCTACTCCACTTCTTAAGTACCTCATTCATCATGCTTTCGTCAATAACAAACTTAGTTCTACTCAAACTCATACCGCTCCCTCAGGTAAAGTTATTTCGGGCTTTTCCCTGCCTATGACCATTATTTTATCTAGTGTGGTGTAGAATGTGTTCCCTTTGAAGTCCTCTAGTGTCACCTGCTTCCTATAATGCCTCATTCCTTCGCTAATACTGACCAGCCTAGCTACTCTACCTACGTTCCTTCCGCCAATCACTACTACTACACAGCCCTTTTCTAGTGGGTAGTAGTCTAGAAGCTTCTGCTGAGGTATGGATATCTTAACAGTACTCATAGTCCTGTAGATATCTTCTTCAGGGTTTGTGGGATCTGACACCCTAATTAAGACGTTCCTACCGTCATGCAAATTTAGCTGAATGTGTCCACCAGGCACCGTCGTCTTATTCTCAATTCTACACAGCTTAAACGACGCCTCTTCCTTGCTTATGGGTATGGGCATCATGAACTTAACAGGGACGGGAACCATTCTGAAGGTTTCTCCTGTATCCACAATCTCAATGACGTCCATGAGCCCTACTGGATACTTATAGTTCCTCCTCACCTTCCCATCTACCTTAATGTGCCCTTCAGCAATAACCTTCCTAGCCTCCCTACCAGTTTCAGCATAACCCAGAATATCTCTTACTAAAACAAGCAGAGGAATAGACCTCTCAATAGGGTGCGGGCCAGGTGATGGCTTGACTACCCACTTATACTCCTTTCTAAGTATAGGCCAAAAATCAGGGGCCGCGAGCCTCTTCAGATGCCTCTTTCCACCCATCCTAGCCACTTTCCTCACCTACCTGTTCTTTCCTCTCCTCTTCCTCCTTTTTAACTTCTTCAACCTCCTCAACAGGGACCTTACCTCTCCTTCTCTCTATTATTTTCTTTCTGACCTTGTCACTAACATCAGCCTTTATTATCATGACCTTCGATGGATGAATAGGGTAATAGACCGGTGTTCCATCAGCTTTCTTAATAGTTACTCCTTCAACATATATCCTAATCCTCTTGTAGTCTACCTTAACTACCTTCCCCTCATGCCCTGCCCAGTCACCGCGCATTATCCTAACTACGTCACCAACCCTTATGGGCAGCCTCTTAACACCTAATTTCTCAGCTAACTCCTTAGATAACTTTGCATTGAATAACGCGTGCCTCTTGTGGAGTGGGGCATTATAGAGCATCAGCCTCTGCTTCCTAGGCTGACTTGATGAGGTCTTCATCCTTACCACCTAGATCAGAGTTAAATAATTATTGTCGCAAGGTTTGATATACCGCTCCACCTCTCCGCCGCTTCCTTAGCTACCGGCCCACGAATTTCGCTTCCCTTAGGTGCACCTTCAGGTGTCACTATAACACACGCATTATCCTCGAAAGCAACCCACGTGCCATCAGGCCTCCTGAATGGCTTCTTCTGCCTTATGATGACAGCGTTCATTACCTGTCCAACAAGGTCAGCATTACCTTTCTTTACCGTAACCACCACCAAGTCACCAACCGTTGCACTAGGTATCCTCCTTAACCTTGTCTTCCTGCCCGGAACACCTATTACCATAACCTCCTTAGCTCCACTATTATCAGCTACCTTCAAGCGCGTACCTACTAGTATACCCTCTACTCTCCTAACTCTACTAAATGCTGCACCACCTTTCTTAGGCATTAGCTCTCACCCTCACCCTTCTCAAGCACACCCAGCACTACCCAAGCTACAGATTTCGCCAAAGGCCTGGTTTCACCTATCAGTACCGTATCACCAGGCTGAGCATTAATGCAGGGCGGATTATGAGCGTGTATTCTAGACCTACGCCTCTCGTATCTCATATACTTTCTTATGTAAACTAAGTATTCCCTCTCCACAACAACGGTTTTCCTCATCTTCGCCTTAATAACCTTTCCTACGAGCAGGCCTCCCCTAACCTTCAGGTGGCCATGCCAGGGACAGAGCGGGTCGTCGCAGACCTTCTCGGGAGGCCTTAGTCCCTCATACCTTATACCTACATTCCTAACCTTAGGCTTCTCGCTCACTACCTACCACCTCCGTACCTCTTCAATCTTTCTTCAGGCCTACCCACTATTGAATCACCTCGTACTTCTACACTCACGGTGTCCGAGAGTTTAAAAACAAATACCCCACCAAACTTAGGTACTTTCTTCTCTCTTCCTTCATCGGTCATGACGACAAGCATGTTCCTAGTTTCATCAACTACCCTACCCTTAACGTTAATTAGTGATTTATCAGTATGGAACTTAACGTGGACCCTAAGTCCTATTAATTCATGGTAAATTAAGTTAGATTTCGTTCTCCTCATTACTTCTTCCCTTGCTTTTTCTTTAGCTCCTCCTCCCTCATTACAGTCAGTATGCGAGCTATGTTCTTCCTCACGACCCTTATTCTCCCTACATTAGTGAGTGTCCCTAGGAATGCCTGGGTTCTTAGCTTAATTAGCTCGATCCTTAAGTCATTAAGCAACTTCCTTCTTTCCTCAGGGGACATCTTCCTTATCTCATCTGCTGAGAGACTCATGTGGCCTCACCCTTCTCCTGGAGCTTTTCTGATGACTCACTTGCTGCCTGCTGCTGTACTTCCTCAGGCGGGGTTATTTTCACAATGTCGTCGGGCTCGCCCGGCTTGACGATAAGTACCTCAATGCCGTACATTCCCGGCTTCCTCAATAAGTGTACAACAGCCCTATCAACGAGCCTCTCTACATGAGCTCCTGTCTTGTATACCTTGCCTGCCCTTAGCTTCTCGTAGCGTGCTCTCTCGCTAGTTAACTTACCGCTTATCACTATCTCAGCACCTACAGCACCAGCTGCCATGACTCTCCTAAGAGCAACGAATAAAGCTCTCCTAAAGTGATAGCCTCTCTCTATAGCTAAAGCCAACCTTGTCGCTACAACCCTCGCGTCGAGCTCTGGATTCTCTACCTGAGTAACTGTTATCTGCGGATTCTCTATCTTAAAGTACTTCTCTAAGACCTCGGTAAGCTGGCGTATCGTCTGTCCTCTTCTACCTATTATTAGTGCTGGCCTATCAGCGTAAATAATCACGCGTGTTCCGAGGGGCGTCTTTATTAACTCAACCCTAGAGTATCCTGCACGCATAAAGTTCTTGGCTAGGTACTCATCGACCTTTAGCCTTAGGAGATTTAACTGAATAAAGTGCTGCTTTATGTTGACCAAGCTCACACCTCCTTAACAACTACTTCTAAGTGCGTTAAGGTCCTGAACTTAGGTGTTGACCTACCAAAAGCCCTAGGCATCCACCTCTTCAAGTATGGCCCCTTATGCGCCGCTGCGTGAATTATGACCAGCCTATCTACATCCAGATCCTTTACCTCGGCATTGTTTTCTACGTTTTTGAGGAGCCTGAGGATAAATTTAGCTGCCTTGACAGGGTACCTACCTATAGGGGATTTCCACCTTGGGAAACGCTCTGATAGCCCTCTTTTGTGAGCAATTGATAACTTATACCTAACGTAGGGTATTGGGACCTTCATCTTTATGACGTCCTCAAGAAGTTTTTCTGCCTCCTTAAGCTTCATACCTCTAATAACCTTGAGTATCTCATAGGACTCCTTAAGTGATATGTCAGCATCCCAGAGCATAGCCTTAGCTGTCCTTTGCGGGTCAAGCTTCTTCACCGAGTAGTGCCATGTAGGCATGCGTTCACCACCTTCTCCACTGCCTAGACCTTTTTAGGAGGGGCTTATAAGCTCATAAGCTTTACTCTAAACTTAAACTAGCCATAAGGTCCCTATAACTTTTACCATAACGAAATGCTTTATTAGTTTACATTACGGACTTGAGTTAGGGAGATTTCGGTATGAGCCATAATATTCAGTTAAAGAGAGTTGATGAGTACACTTGGGAAATACCTAAAGGAGTTAAGAAGTGCATGCGAGTACCTGCAGTTATCTTCGCAGATGAGTATCTACTAAGTAAAATGAGAGATGACCTCACGCTAGTTCAGGCAGCTAATGTTGCCTGCCTCAGCGGCGTTCAGCTAGCAGTGTACGTTATGCCCGATGGACACCAAGGCTACGGATTCCCTATCGGTGGAGTCGCTGCAATGGACGTTAATGAGGGAGTAATATCACCTGGAGGCGTCGGCTACGACATCAACTGCGGTGTCAGGTTACTTAGGACAAACTTAAGTATCGATGACGTGAAGCCCAAGATAAAGGAGCTAGTAGATGAAATATTCCGTAACGTACCGTCAGGTGTTGGTAGTACAGGTAAGATAAGGCTGAGCACAGGCGAGCTAGATAGAGTTCTTGAGGAAGGTGTTGAGTGGGCTATTAGGAGAGGCTTCGGCTGGGCTGACGACCCCGAACACATAGAGGAGAGAGGCTCTATGAAGGGCGCTGACGCAAGTAAGGTGAGTAGCACTGCTAAAAGAAGAGGTGCCCCTCAGCTCGGTACCTTAGGAGCTGGCAATCACTTCCTAGAAATACAGGTAGTTGACAAAATATACAACCCGACAGTAGCTAAGAAGCTAGGGATAGAATACGAGGGCCAAATAACGGTAATGATACACACAGGCTCGAGGGGTTTGGGCCATCAGGTAGCAAGTGACTACCTAGTAACTATGGAAAGAGCAATGCGTAGGTACAATATTACACCACCCGATAGAGAGCTAGCCTCAGTTCCATTTAACAGTAAGGAAGGCCAGGATTACTTCTCAGCTATGGCTGCTGCAGCTAATTACGCCTGGACTAACAGGCAGCTAATCACGCACTGGGTTCGCGAGTCATTTGGCAGAGTATTTAGAACAGACCCCGACAAGCTCGACCTACACATAGTATACGATGTTGCCCACAATATAGCAAAGGTAGAGGAGCATGTAATCAACGGTAAGAGGATTAAAGTAGTGGTACACAGGAAGGGAGCTACTAGAGCATTTCCACCAGGACACCCAGAAATACCTAAAGATCACCGCGACATCGGTCAGGTAGTACTAATACCGGGATCCATGGGTACGGCAAGCTACGTAATGATCGGAATTCCTGAAGGAGCGAGAACATTTTACTCGGCCGCCCATGGTGCAGGACGCTGGCTATCCAGAGCCGCTGCTATAAGAACATACAACCCCGGAGTAATAACGCAGAACTTAATGAGTAAGGGCATCTATCTAAGGGCAGCAACAAGACGTGTAATAGCTGAAGAAGCGCCAGGTGCTTACAAGGACGTAGATAGGGTAGCCATGGTAACGCATAAGGTCAAGATAGCTGCCCTCGTTGCTAGACTGAGGCCAATAGGTGTCGCTAAAGGTTAGCCAATAATGCCACTTAAAGTCCTGAGCAATGCATACGTGATTTTAAATCGCTTTATTTTACGGGCTAAGGTATTCTTACACGATAATTACTTAGTTATTAAACCTCTACCTAAGATAGGTTGCGTGCTGACCTCGGTAAAGGGGGCGCTGTCAAAGAAAGAAGCAGAGTTACTTATTAAGTCTACACTAAGTACTTCGGAAATAGCCATAAATAGAGATGATGTGCAGGGTATGGAGTACACGACACTACGTAAGAATAGAAAAGATATTGCTGAGTTATTTAATATAAAAGAAGTTAAAGGAAATATATACAGAGTTACAATAAGGTATTCTGTAGACAATTTTGTGAGACTTATACTCCCTCAGAATGAGTTCATGAAGTTAAAGAATTACTTGTCAAAGTGTAAGTAGGATGAAAACTGCTAACTTAAACGAACCTAAGCTAATACTAGACTTTGGTATTGGAGTGTTCAAGAAAATGTTTGAAATTATATGTGGAATCCGTATACCTCTTAACTTCATACTACTTCATGGCAACGAAGAGCGTTGACCTTGTCGCCTTTAAGCCAGGCTCTCCGTGCTCAACCTTCTTTGTTGTTGGTGCAAATTCTCCTAGATAGTGACCTATCATCTCAGGGGTTATTTTAACTGGAACGAACTCCTTGCCGTTGTAGACGGCTATCGTTAAGCCCACCATCACTGGGAGAATTATCATATCTCTTACGTGAGTCTTAATCACGACGTTCTTTCCCTGAGCTAGTAGTTCCCTGGCCTTCATTACCTTCTTAAGTAATTTCATTCTTGGAGAATCCTTAATGCCCATCTCGAGTCTTCTCATCTGCACCTTTGAGTCAGACTCCCTAAGTAAGGATCTTCTAGCTCTAGCTGGAAGCAGCTGCAGTAGCTGATCCATCGGCATGTTGAGTAGCTCCTCTAAGGTCTTGCCCCTGTACCT
>QMWS01000013.1 GCA_003661745.1 Thermoprotei archaeon
AAACCCTTGGTTGTAGAGTTAAGCTATAATAATTCTATAGTGTTCTTAGGATTCAATGACTACTTAACGGAGGTAGCGTTACGAGCTATACTCTACGTCATGTAGCTGTCGGCAAGTACATACTAATTAACTTACTTACCTACATCGAATTCGAAGTTTATCGTTTTTCTCTTCCTTGAATGTAGCTCCTCGCTTGTCCCTTTAACGATTATTTCGTAGAGAATAGCCTTCTTGCCTGGCTGAGGGCGTAGTAGCCTTCCTAGCCTTTGTATAAACTGCCTCCTTGACCCGGTTCCAGCAACAAGTATACCAACGTTAGCGTCAGGTATGTCTAAACCTTCGTCACCAACTGTGGTAACTACTAATACACCTGAGCGCGTATTCCTGAATGTTTCGAGAATTAAGCGCCTACGCCTATTATCTGTTTCGCCGGTAAGGAGATAACCTCCGACAGCCTCAGCTATTTTCTTAGCTAAGTCAACGTAGTGCGCAAAGACTATGATTTTAGCGCCGCGCTTTAACTCATCCTCTATTATCTCTATTGTCTTATCGAATTTAGCTTGGGACTTCTGAACGAGCTGCTTGATCTCGCTATGTATCTTGAGTGCCTCAATGGCTCTCCTGTCACCTCTTCTTGCGGCCTCAAGTACCTCGTTAAAGTCTGCTCCATTAACTAACTCCCTGTACTTCTTCTTCAGCTCAAGGTACCTCTTTCTTTCGTTAGGCTTTAGTGATACCTTAATCGTAATTACCTCATAGGAGGCTAAGTAACCTAGCTCAGCTAATTCCTGAGGTGTTTTAGAGTAGACTATCCCGCCCATGAGAGGGAACAGTTCCAAATGTTTTCCGTCCTCTCTATAGGGTGTTGCTGAAAGCCCTAGCCTCTTGGGTGCAGGTAAGGAAACGGCAATGTGCTTGAATTTATCTGCTGGAAGATGATGTACTTCATCTATTATGAGTAAGCCAAAGTACGGTGCAAGTTTAGATGTGTGCCTGAATGCTGTCTGGTAAGTGGTTAGTGTTATTGGGGCAATCCTCTTTTCTTCACTGAAGTACATACCTATGTATACTTCATCTACATTAGTGAAGTCAATTAGTGCCCTCTTCCACTGATAGAGCTGTTCCTTAGTAAAGGCAACTATTAGAGTCTTTACATTGACGTGCGTTAAAGCGGCAATAGCTACTACGGTCTTCCCTGACCCCGTGGGGAGGGCTATGACGCCCCTATAGTCGTTTCTGATCCATGCCGTTAGTGCTTCTTTCTGATATTCCCTTAAAGTACCGCGAAACTCTACATCCCTAGGTAGTTTTGGTACTTCGCTAAACCCAGTTAAATCCTCGACAGCAAATCCTAAGCTAGATAGTGCTTTCTTCAATTCGTAGTATCTGTACGGTTCTGTTTCAAAGATTCGTTCTCTCCTATTATACCTTAAGATATTCCTTAATGGTGTATTGTAAAACCTGCTCCCTAGGAACGTGTCAAATTTAACGGTTAATCTGTTACCGTCATAACTTATAATAGCCCTACCTGATTTAGAAAGCATCTTGTCTAGATAAGCAGGAAGCTCCGCCGAGTACTCAAAACTTAGTTGATCTAGAACATCAAGAATGTCGTCAGGACTTAAGCCATTAGCTAGCGCCTTACTCTTATTTATCTTAAATACTGAATACCCTTCCTCGCGTCCTAAGTAGTCAGCGAATTTCAGAATTCTTCTAAAGTCCTCTTCATCAAGCCATGCCTTTACTCTGATCTTTAAGATATCGTCTCCCAGACCCAAGTAGTGCACCTTCCGTATATGTAAAGCTATATTATCTGGTTCCTTTATAATTCCTCATACAGTTCAACGATTATTCTGGCTCTAACCCTATCTGTAGAGAAAGGTGGCGGACTCTCGCCCAGGTCCACGGCAAATGATACTATGTTGCCTAAGCTGTCCTTAAAGCGAACCTCAGCTACAAATGATTTCTTGCCACCCTTCTCTATTACGTTAATTATGGTCTCATAAAGTCTGGAAAATGCTAGCTGAAATGATACAGGATTTGCTAAATCTTGCGGTGTTAACTTAACCTCAGCTAAACTCTTTGCAAGATCCACCATGGCCTCTTGAATTCTTGCTATACCATTAAATTCCTTTCTAAATGCTTCTTCCATCTCATTACCCCTACAAATAGTGTTAGGGGACTAAAATCGTTACTGTCGAAACTAAAAATTTATAAGACTAACCTACGTGTAGAGTGCTGAGAAAAACAGAGAAAGCGAGAGGTGCAAAGACATGGCATCCCAAGCCCCAAGCCCAATATCAAGTAACGTAGTCTTAGTAGGCAAGAAGCCTGTAATGAACTATGTACTAGCAACTCTAACTCTGCTAAACCAGGGCGTAAAGGAGATAGTAATCAAGGCTAGAGGCAGAGCGATCAGTAAGGCTGTCGACACAGTTGAGATAGTGAGGAGCAGATTCCTACCAGATAAGGTTAACGTCAAGGACATTAAGATAGGCAGTCAGGTAGTAACAACTGCTGAGGGTAGACAGACCAGGGTCTCAACAATAGAAATAGTCCTAGCAAAGAAGGAAGAGTAAGCAGCCCTACGGGACTACGAAAATAACAGAATTTTTTACATATCACACCTAGATTCCGCATTGGACGCTACTGCAGCTAAGATACGTGATTTCATCAATCACCAATCATTACTTAATGCTGAAGGGAGCTGTGTTTTTAATAGTTAGACACTGTTTCCATGTGGGTGAGTGCTTGGGTAAATTGCTGAGCAGGCTTAATCGGGGAGGTACCCTTCTGCAGGTGGCATTAGATTTCACAAAAATTACTGATGCTGTAAGAGTGCTTAGCGCTCTAATTGACTTACCTATAGATGTGTATGAGGTAGGAACCCCCCTAATAAAATCAGAGGGTATAAAAAGTATTGAGATAGTACGTGCCCTAGTAGGAAACGATAAAGTGGTACTGGCCGATATGAAGACTGCCGATACAGCCGCTTTGGAGGTTGAGCTGGCCTACGGTGCGGGGGCGGACGCTATGACAGTTCTAGCGTCGGCTGATAATGAGGTGATTTATGCGGCACTTCAGAAAGCAAGTGAACTTAATGTAGATATTGTTGTTGATACCATAGGAGTCAGTGACATATTTAAGAGGATTCGTGAAATGAAGGCAATGAATGTGAAAATAGTTAACATTCACATAGGAATAGATGTGCAGAAGATCAGGCAAATCACGGCTGCGGATAGGCTCACAGTAATTAGGGAAATAGTAGGTACATTCAGTGACATGTATATAGCTGTAAGTGGGGGAATAAAGGCTGCAGACGTGCCCGGGCTCTTACAGGCTGGGGTTTCTATAATAATTGTTGGATCGGCAATAACGAAGTCCGGTGATCCTAGGAAATCGGCTATGGAGATAATTAATATCTTAAAAGGAGTCACGAATAATTACTGACCGTTAATTTAGGTCACACTTTATTAGTAATTCACTACAAACACTTTATTCCTAGGTGATGAGGAATCGAGTTATTTAACATAATCTTACTAGCGGCTACACTAGCACTAATATTCCTCGTAGTGACGGGCTATGACCAATACTTTGCTTTAAGAACTAAGAGGAAGTTAGGTAGCAAATATGTTAGCGCGAATGTTGAGGATCAAGAAGGTGAGCATGTAAATACACAGGCAGGTGGTATAAAGATAAAGAAGGTTAAGGCCTCTAAGGTCGGTAATTACCTAGTCATAACCCTAGTGCTAAGTGAGCAAGGAAGCGGTGATAAGGTATCGATAGATGACCCAGCACTATTACTGCCCCTGGTACACGCGGCATCTAACGAAGAGAAGGAGGAAAGCTTGCTTTAGCGCTAAATCCATCAGTGCTGTGCTTTACCGCATAACCTTTAAGAAGTCTCTATGGTTTTAAAACTAGGTGTCCAAATGTCGCAAGCAAAAACTCCGACAGCTAAAGAATTAAAAGTATTCTCGAGACCTGTTGTTACGCATGATGACGTTAAGAAAGACAAGCGTAAATTGACGCTATTACACATAATAAAAATAATAGGTGAGATCAGCGAGAGAGGTCTAACAACACTTCTTTATATACTCAAAAAAGAGAAAGATGTTGACATAGGCTATAACTTCACCTTAATAGGAGAAATCCCAAATAGTAAGGAGCTACTTGAGGATATTAGAGTGCTTCTCTATTTAGGCATACTTGAAACTAACCCAATCACTAGGAAGCTAAGACTGACGAGTATAGGAGTCGAGTTTCTAGAATCCAATAAATTACCTGAGGAAGAAGTGAGTAAGCTAGAGGAGTACGTTAATGAAGTAAAACCCAGAGTCCTTACTGAGGAGACGACAACCGAGATGCTACTCAGAGGCATAAGAGCGCGTAGGAGGGGACGCAGAAGAAGATAGTGCTTGATTATAAATTAACTGCCCTCTTTCTCCACCCTATTACTGTAAATAATAGACTTAACTTCCTCAGGTATTAGCTCGGAATATTTCCTCAGGAATTCCTCTTCTCTCTCTCTTACCTTAGGGTGACTTCTCCTATCGTCGGGATACATAAGTGGGATCCCATTAATTATCGGATACCACCTGTTACACTTTGGGCACAGGAGAATACCAGCAACTATGTCTATCTTCACGCAGCTGTCGCACGGCAGCTCACCTTCACTTAGCTCCTTAATGAATTTTTCATGAAGGCCGCAATATATGTCACAG
Source organism: Thermoprotei archaeon (assembly GCA_003661745.1). Classification (GTDB taxonomy): domain Archaea; phylum Thermoproteota; class Thermoprotei_A; order Sulfolobales; family NBVN01; genus B83-G16. Next base: position 4,725 of record QMWS01000013.1, read on the forward strand.
AATGGTTTCTGCACCTTAAAGTCCTTCTCTAGAGTCCTCTTCTCAATTACGTACAATTTCAGCGGGAAGCCCTTACACATAGGGCATGCAAGAAGATTTAGTAGAGCGTACCTCATAGTATCACCTTAGTAGATCCTTAATAGTGGAGACTACCTCATTATATATGTTTTTAGCTAATTCCTCGGTGTCCGACTCAACGAATATCCTCAGGACTGGTTCAGTTCCACTAGGTCTTACGAGGAACCAGTAGCTTTTATCTATGACTTTAATACCATCAACATCTATTATTCTCTTCGACCTATACTGTACCTTAAGTACTTCAATAGCCTTAAGTGCTTCTTCTCTGTTTTTAATAGGTATCTTAGTCTTTATGATGTGCCTCTTAGGCATTTCATCGTAAAGTTCAGAGAGTCTCCTCCTTTCCGTGCTCAGGAATTCGAGCATCAGCCCTAGAGCCATTGCTCCATCTCTTACGTACTGATGTCTAGGGTACATGAATCCGCCGTTCTCCTCGAAGCCGGCTATAGCGCCTATGGACGTCATGGTTCTTGAAATATCTATGCTGCCTACCCTAGTCCATATTACTTCTATGCCGTACTTTCTGAGTAAATCCTCAACTAACGTGCTCGATGAGACAGCTGTAACCACTCTACTCGGTTCCGTCTCTCCCCTATTCTTCACTATATGCTTACATAGCAGTATAGCGCTCCGATCACCAGGTATGACCCTGCCCCCATCATCAATGAATATAGCTCTATCTGCATCGCCGTCATGTGCTATACCTAAATCAGCTTTCAGCGCCTTCACTATAGATGCTGTCTCCTGAAGATTTTCAGGAACGGGTTCTGGAGGTCTGTCAGGTATATGGGAGAGATCACCGTTTACTACAGTAACCTTCATATTTAGGGCCCGCAGTAGCTTAGGTGTCGTTAACGACCCTACGTTATTTCCGGGATCAACGACCACCTTCATTTTCTGTCTACGTATTCTCTCGATGTCTAGCAAATCCAATATACCTTTTATATAGAATTCATTCACGTCATCAACCCTCCTTATGTCTCCGCCAAGCGTACTCCATGATGGTCTGCGGAACTTTAACTCCCAGTATATTGCTTCGATTTCACTCTCCACGTCTCGAGGTGCCTCTATTCCGTCGTCCATTATGACCTTTATGCCACTGTATTCAGGCGGGTTATGTGAGGCAGTTACTATTACGCCACCGTCGAAGTCGTGGTGCTTCACATAATACTGGAGGGCAGGAGTTGGAGCAAGACCTGCATAATATACCTTCACACCAGTAGAGAGCAATGCCGATATAACGGAGTTCACTATAAAGGAATTACCTGCTCTCGCATCCCTCCCGACTAGCAGCTTACTTCCCTCCTTAAAGAACGAACCTATGGCAAGCGCTAGTCGCGTTACTTGTTCAGGAGTAAGCCACTTGTTCACTACTCCTCTTACGCCGTCTGTTCCAAACAATTTTTTTGAGGTTGCGCTCACAGGAACACCCATAAGATATGTTATGTATGAGTTAACTTAAATCATCGCAATATTCTGCAGTTTGGTCTTGTTAGCTAATATTATACATTGATTAGAAGGTTAATAATATGGTACCTTGAGGTGTTTATTGGTATTAGCGCCTGAAGGTGATAATGGTGATAACCATATGGCTGGATGCTATGACCTCAAAGCAGGGGACGCTACTTTCAATTATCGCCAAGGAGCTGAAGTCGTTGGGGTATGATGTATTATTGACGTGCAGGGACTACGAGTACACTATAGGTTCTATCAAGAGATTTGGTTTCGAGCCCATAGTTATTGGATCGTACTGTGAGGGTAGCGGTAAGGAGAAGGTGATGCAGGACATCAAAAGAATGGAGGGATTGCTCGACTTACTGACGTCGCTTAAGGTAATGCCTAGCGTCTTAATAGCATACCCTAATCCTCCTGCAGCACGCGTTGCGTATGGGCTAGGTATAAAGTATGTGGCACTGACAGATTCTCCACATGCGGTAATACCCAGCAGGCTATCACTGCCGCTAGCTGACGCCATTATTTCATCTGTAGCGATCCCTAGGTATGAGATAGAGAAGTATGTCTACCGGGGTGGGAGTGAGATATATCAGTATGAAGGTGTTGATGAGCTAGCTTGGATACTACGCTGTAGGCCAGATGAAAAGTACATTACTTCAGTACTTAACCTTAGGCCTTTCACTTACATCGTCTTTAGGCCGCACGAATATCTAGCAACTTACTACAGCAGAAAGCCATCAGTGAACTCAATTAAAGTTATCAGAGAGCTAAGCAGCTTAGGCTATACAATCGTATTACTTCCTAGGTATAGAACTGATAGATCTATGATTAGGGAGCTTATTGACAGCGGTGCTAGCGTAAAGTTAATTGAGGGAATGTACGATGGTGTTTCACTAGTATATTTCGCGAGGGCGGTTATTACCGGAGGTGCTACACTAGCTCGTGAGGCAGCATTACTAGGTACTTTAGGGATAACTTACTTCCCATTCAAACTTTATGTTAACGACTATGTAGCTAGTAGGGGTTTTCCCCTATATGCAGTTAGAAGTGATGATGAGTTGATTAAATTAGTAACTAGTAAGGGTACTTCCTACAAGGAGGATTACACGAAATACATTAGCAAACTCAGATCGATTTTCGAGGACCCATTAGTGGTTATTCTGAAAGTAGTACAGAGGATGATCTTATAGGTTATTTAAGCCATTTCTCAAGCCCTTTACCTTCCTCCTTGAGTATTCCTAACTTCTTCAAGGTTGACCAAGACCTCCTAATTATAGGTGGTAGCTCGCTTTCGCTTGAGTACTTACTTAGCCACTCAATAGTCTTTGGATCAGAAGGGTATCCGCTCCCGAAGTCGCCGTATATTTCATGTAACTTTCTTACGTGTGAGTCCCTCAAGTACTTAGCGATTATTGATGCTGCAGCCACTATAGGGTACTTTTCGTCTGCTTTAGGCTCAATACTTACTGGTACATCGTAGTTACGTGTAAGTAAGTAATTTACTACTACATCGCGGAATTTCCTGCCGCTAACGGCATCTATATATACGTGCTTCACCTTTAACCTGGCAGACAGTATTGCCTCCAGCGACTTGATGACGAACTGAGCAAATATTGCGTTAATATTGTGCCTGTCAATGTATTCTGGCTTAACAGATTCGATAATAATGACCTTAGCTAAGCGTGAAATCTTTGGTGCAAGTGCAAATCTTATTTTAGGTGACAGTTTCTTACTGTCCTTTACGCCCAGCTCAATTAGTTTGCCTAAGCAACCTTCACTAACACCTAAGCAGACAATGAACATATTACCTACTACAGGACCTCTCCCAGCTTCATCAATACCTACAATTAAGTCATTGCTTCCAGTCATACCCACCTTTAGTGAGTATGTACCGTTAGTTAAATAGCTGAGTGTTGCCGTAGACCCAATATATTAGCGTCTTAATTTAGTATTTTTATTGAGTGTGGAGCTACTGGTATTGCCCGGGGGTCTGGTGGAATGCCGACGAATTTGCCAGCAGAAGCTAGGGCTAAGTGGCTGAAGTATCTCGAAGCCAGAACTCCTGAGGAGAAATTAGCTGCTCTTCAAGAGTTCTTTTCAGCTATACCTAAGCATAAGGGTACTGAAAACCTCCGTGCGTGGGTAAGGAGGAAAATATCAGAGCTGAAGGAGGAGGTAGAAGAGAAGAGGTTAAGGAGGTCGGGTGGTGGTATAAGTTTCTTCATTGAGAAAGAGGGTGCAGCCCAAGTTGTTATGCTTGGCATGACTCAAGTAGGTAAAAGCTCACTTCTACGCTTGCTTACTAATGCGAAGCCTGAGGTTTCCAATGTCCCATTCACGACGAAAAAGCCTGTGCCCGGAATGATGCGTTATGAAGACATTTACTTCCAGGTAGTAGAGGCACCAGCTCTAGTCGAGGGCTCAGCTGATGGAGCTATATGGTGGGGCACTAGGGTTCTGGGTCTAGCGCGGAATGCCGATGTTTTAATGTTAGTTATTGATTTGTCTAATGATCCATTGAGACAGGTCAATGTACTAATTAAAGAACTTAAAACGGCAGGAATATACCTGAAGAAGCCTAGGGGCAAGGTCTTAGTAAGAAAGTCTAAGGCAATACATGGGGCTAAGGTGGTGCTCTGCGGAAAGCTAATTGATTGTACAATAGACGATGTAAGGAGGTTGTTGGAGGTGAGCAGAATGTATGGCATTGAAGTCAGAATATACGGTGAAGTAACGCTAGAGGACGTTGAGAAGGCAATATATGAAACGGTAACATATAAGCCCTGCCTAGTGGTACTAAATAAAGCTGACTTAGTGAGCAGGGACTTTACTATAAAAGTTGTTAATAGTATTAAGGATATACTACCAGATGCGGAGGTAGCTGTTACTTCGGCAAAGGTTAGAAAGGGCTTAAACGATATACCGGGTAAGGTATTCAAGTTAGCTGACATAATACGGGTCTACACGAAAGAGCCTAACTCGCCTAAGCCTTCGCCGGAGCCATTAATTCTGAAACGGGGATCGACGGTAGAGGATGCGGTAAGGAGGGTGCGGGAGGAGTTCGTAAAGTACTTTAAGTACGCTAGGATATGGGGGCCTTCAGCTAAGTACCCAGGTGAAAGGGTAGGTCTAAATCACGTGCTTGAGGATGGAGATGTGATTGAGGTAAGGACAACTATTAAGGGTATTTAAGATTTGAGAACAACTTACTACAACAGAGTTACTCCTTCATAGAAGTGTGGTATGATGCCCCGTAAGAAATCAGGATCAGGCAGCAAGAGTAGGTCAAGGAGGGCATCAAAGAAAGCAAAGGATAGTGGGTCAGCTGTTAGTGAGGAAGCCACGTCAAGTACTAGGCAAGCTAAAAAGACAACGAAGTCTAGGAAGAGGGAGGTAAATCTAGATAATTGGGTTGAAAAACACATAGATAACATAGTTTCCCTCACTGGCCTAGAGCTCTTAGGGCTTACTCGGGAGCAGTACATTGATTTACTAAAAGACATAATAATCCAGCTATATGGTTCTACGTCGAGCTACACTAAAGCGGAGGTTGTTGCTAAGAGGTTCATGCGGTACTCAGAGAAAGTTTATCCCATAATAGCTTCTAGACTGGCGATGCAGTTGAGTAAGTTCACGCCAGCGCAGCTCGAGTTCATAGTTTATAATATTGGTGACTCCATACTAGGGCTTGCACCCAAGATATATGCCGAAGTTAAGAAGGCTGGAAGAGATGATTTGCTCCAGATATTAAGGAACAAGTGGGCTAATATGTGGCTGAAGAACAAGCTACCAGTACTGCCAGTAGAGTGTCCTAAGTGCGGTTTTAACGCCTTAATGCCGGATCTTTCATGCTTAGTCTGTGGCGCCAGTGTATCTGAGAGGGAGGTAAAGGAGAGGATCAACTTCAAGGAAGCCTTTACGGACTTTGTTGGTTCACTGACGTGTGAGCAGCTCAGCGATCTTATAAAATACGATTATGTACTTGTTAATGGTTTAGGAATCAAACATCCTAAAGAGAGAAGAACACCGATTGATGTCGAGATATACTTAAGTAGAAGTGAGAAAGAGATCGTAAGGAGAGAGTACTCGAGTAGATGTACTGGTGATGTAGGGAAATGAAGATTTTAAAAAGTATTGAGGAAGCAAGAAAGTTCGTGTATACAAATGAGGTTGCAGTGCTAGCGTATCTAGACTTAAGTACAGAGTTAGGGAAGCTCATGTACTCTGTTCTTAGGAGGCTAGAATCCGTGTCGAGGGGCATCTTAGCGTATGCTGTATTAGATATTTCAATGACAGGCAGTGAGAGACCCGTAATTACGGCATTCATCAAAGGCAGGCAAGTGTTTGAGCAAAGCGACTGCTTTGGTAACTTTAAGAAAGACTACCAAGCCCTAAGGATAGGGCTGCGTGAGACACTTTCTTCATGGGGTATAAACCCGCCATTTTAAATGTCAACACCATATGTTGAGGCTTGTTGGGTAAAAAGACTAAATGATTGTGCATACTACTACGTGCTATATGAGTTCATACCTCGAGTTTATCTAAGGTGTCCTCCTTCAAGATCATCCGTAGCTTCGATATGAACTCTTGGAATGTTTCATTGGTTAAGCCTTCTGAAAGTATGCTCAGCAACTCAAGGACATAAGG
>QMWS01000014.1 GCA_003661745.1 Thermoprotei archaeon
AAAACCAACTAAAAAGTACCGTGAGGGGAGAAATGCTACCTCATTGAAACATCTGTAATTAATAACTAACTAATTTTTAGTAAAATTTCTGGGTAATGAGCAGGAGTGTAGTGAAAGTAACTAGTAACACGTAATACTTGACGCAAGGACGGTTAAATACATATAACGCCCATAAACCGATTACCTTTATGATAAGAAACAGAGAGAATCAAGAAAGTAAAGGTTTATACACCCTCAAGCCCCATTTTGCTGGGGAAATGATGAGAAAAAGCACATCGCGGGATCGTGATTACGACGACGAGATATGGAATGAAATCGACAGCGACTTAACGCTATTTAGATATTTTGTGTCTGAGCCGATGATCGAGGTAAGGGATGAGGGAGATAAGATCAGAGTACTGATGGAGGCTAATGGCTCACGAGCTAAGGACGTAGCGGTTGAGGTCGTCAAGCCAAAGTACCTCGATGTAAGCCTGAAATACAAGGGGAGGCATATAAGGAAGAGAATTGAGCTGCCAACGAAAGTAAAGACCTCAGGGCACCAAATAAAGATAAAGAACGGCGTACTACAGGTGATCCTGCATAAGTCGCGCTGAATAACTTCACTGCACTACCAGGTAGGTGGATCAGGTATTCTTACTTCTGAGCTAATACTCTAAATAACAGCAAAGTTGCATTACCTAAACTTAATCTAAACTCAGATATTCTACACGTTCTTGAAGTCCTTTCAATTTCGAAGTGACTTTTAATTACCTCTTAAACATAAGTAGTTATTGGTGCGCGGGTAGGGCCGGGAGGGTCGCCGCCTCCCCTCGCCGAAGGCGTAAAGCGGGGCCAGTAACCCTCACCCCTGAGGCAGCCCCTGCATACCGCCCCACCGCCTGCGATGAATTCCGCCCCGTGGGGCCGGCGGTGGCGGAGGGCCTCCCGGAGGGGAGGTCCCTACCGCCTTTGCAGGGGAAACCTGGCCAGGCCCGGAAGGGAGCAACCTAACCCCTGACGCTGGCGTTCACGGGTCACCGGAAGGAGGACGGCGTGGGTCAACGGTATGTAGGGGTTGCCTCAGGGGTGAGGGGGCCGCGCACCCCTACCAGGCAATTCTCTTCTTCACATAAACCTCATCAATCCTATTAAGAGTAGAGCTATGGTAAATGCAGCTGTGAGGGACTGCACTACCTTATTTAAGTGCTCTAGGTTGTACTTACGTAATATCTCGGATATTATCTTAGCGCCATCGGTTATGTAGAGTGGTGCTGCATTAAGCATTGCTAGCGATATATTGACTATCTGGAGCCAGTAGAGAAACCTACCTACGTGGAGGACATAGGGTGGCGTATCAGCAGTTGGTAGCTCGGCAACATAGATCCCTAGCTTATCTCTGCCGCTCTCTTTAAACACTCTAACATACTCAACACCTGAGATAGGCTTAACTATCTCACCCTCGATCTCTGTGCGCACGATCTGAAGTATTAGCGTAACATTTTCATACTTGTACCTACTCAGTACCTCCCTTAGGTCGCTAATCGTCTTTATTGAGGTATCATTAATTGACTTAAGTATACATGGGGTAGGTAATCCAGCCTTAACTGCAGGCGCGCTCTGATCTTCACTAAGGTCAACAACCACGACAGCTGTGTTTATCTGAGCCAGTACTGGCTGCATGCAGGCTATTGCTATTAAGAAGAGCAGTGTATTAGCTAAAATACCTGCTGAGAGAATCCTTACCTTACTCTTTAGTGATAGCTGAGTGAGGCGCTCCTCAGCGACCCTCACGTAAGCTAGAGGGAATATAAGCAGTAAACCAGCACCCCATGCCTCAACCTCCAGTCCCTCCATGTATGTAGCTAGGGCATGGAATATCTCGTGAAGCGCTATTCCTATTGCAGCAGCAAGCAGTAGGTAGAGGAATGCGCGTAGACTAACAGTGATGCCAGGTATTACTGGAACAAACGGTGAGGTAACCTCAGTTGGTACTGCGAACAGGGACCGAAGTAATGATATGATTGATGGTATCAGCATCCAGTAAAATAATGCTAAGAAAACAGCGAAGTTTGCTGCACCGATAATGAGCATTAGTGCCTTAGCTCTCTTAGCTTTCGAGAGAGACTTAAACCTAGGGCCCCTGCCCAAATCAGCAAGTATCGCGAAAGGATATACGATAATTCCTCGATTCTTAAGCTTATTGCCTAATCCCGGTGACGCAGTAGCTACTAGGTAAACAGTTAGCTCGGCAGCAATAACCGCAATCAGCGCTATATAGGCTGGCTCCGTCTTATACCCCCTAACCTCTCACATTACGATTCAGCATTAAAAATTCAGCTAATTAATTTTTTAATCCTATTCAACCAACCCTCTAGGGGATAGTTCAGCAATGACGCCTAGACAGAGGAGGAAAACTGAGTATAAAATACCTGGGATAATAATATTGGTAGCCCTCATAGCTGCTGCATTAGCACTCGGCGTATATGGCCTTCAGCAAGCTAAACCCTACGTGAATACCACAGCAACAACACCGACAACTGCTGTAGAGGGCAACCTTACATCAGCGCAAAGCGCGGGCACACAGACCAGTACGCCGGTCCAAGAAGTAACGAGTAGTGTTAATACCTCATCTTCTACGTAGGAAGCATGGGTTTCTAACTAATACTTCATCCCTGAAGAGATCCGCGTAGTAATCTAGATTGATGATAAAGTCCCTGAGTAGAAATATGGGCACTACTACGGTACCGTTAATGACGCCTTTAATTACTTGAGTCAGCGTAATGATAATTGGTATTAAGTACTCGGCACGCATTAGCGCAGGGTATTTCGGTACTATGAAGCCGCACTCGCGCGCCATCACCTCAACCTTAGACCTGTGCTCCTGTGCTACGGCTCTCAGCTTACTACCCTTTCTGTAGCCTGGCTTCCAGTGCTTGCAGTCGATCACCAAGCATAACCTAGATACAGGGTCTACACCAACCACATCCACCTCAAACCTCCTCTTAGTGAATCTAATGCTCCTAAAGACTGTAAGCCCTGACTTACTTAGGTACTTTGTCACCAGCACCTCAAAGTCTACCCAGTTAAGGTATTTAGACACTCTCTCTGGGTCAGCACCTAGCTCTATAGCTTTTAGCGCTAGCGGAACAAGCGTTGAAAAGCACAAGTTACCGCTCAATGTCTTCTGGCAAGTAACTTCATCAAGCAGCCCTAAGCGGGTCAGTAGCTCTTCCTCATCCCCTGACAATTCAGCACACTTATTTCGTGATAGCTTATGCATCATTGCTTCAAGAAAAAGCCTTAAGTCAGCCGGTTGCATCCATCTTCACCGACTCAGTGATCACCTCCCTCATCACTTACATAAAATCATTACTCTGCGAAGTAATAAGGATGGGGGTAGCCGATACATCAAAACCGTTTTTAAGTCCCATAACAGAGTGGGTTCTTGAGTGAGATGAGATATGTCCTCATCAGCAAGCAGAATACTTGCCTCACTCAACTCACTAAGTGAGTGGGTGGAGATGCAAAAGAAAGCAATAGAAATATTTAGGGATCTGGAGAAGCAGTCAGTAAATGCTGATAGGTTAACGCTGGTGCTAATGACTAGGCAGGCATTCCAGCACATGATTAAGACGCTGAAGGCATTTGATCAATGGCTGACTGATCCATTCATACTCAACTACATAACTAAGGAGATGCTTGTTGACGTGTGGGAGACGACGTATAAGCTACTTAACGAACTGCTCAAGCTGGACATAAGGCACACACAAGCTGTTAAGGAAGTAGCTGAGAAGATGATTAAGGAGGGGAAATTGCCACCGCTGCTAGGTATTAGGGGCGGTGGGGAAGAGGAGCACGAGAGGAGAGCATTCTTCCCACTCTGAGACCTGAGTGAGGCAATAACACATAAGCTTTTATCCCGCAGGACAATTGTTAATCAAGGGACTAGGTGAGGGTATTCAAGGAATCGTTCACAGCAATCTCGAAATTCATACTCTTCTCACTAGACTTTATAAAGGAACATGAAATAAGTAAATTCATCGAGATACTTCACTCAGCATATAGTAACGGAAAGAAAGTTCTAATAATTGGTGCTGGCCGCTCAGGACTAGTCGGTAAGGCATTCGCTATGAGATTAATGCACCTAGGGTTTAATGTATACGTCCTAGGCGAGACAATAGTTCCTGCCCTTAACCCTGGAGACATAGTTATAGCCATATCCGGGTCAGGGAGGACTAAGCTAGTAGTTACTGCAGCTGAAGTATCTAAGTCGATAGGCGCTAAAGTAATAGCTATCACATCATTCCGTAACTCACCGCTAGCTCAGATATCCGACCTAATAGTAGAGGTACCCGGCAGAACTAAGGTAAGCAGCGAGGATGACTACAACGTCAGGCAGCTAATAGGCATCTATGAACCCCTCGCACCGCTAGGAACACTCTTCGAGGTAACAACAATGGTTACTCTGGATGCTGTCATTTCAGAGCTAATGACGAGGCTAGGTAAGACTGAGGAGGATTTAAGGCAGAGACACGCAAATATAGAAATCTAGCTCTGCTACCTAATACTCACTTGTGGGCTAGGTAGTTAGTTGATGCGTAGAAGAACGTCATACTCTGATGCATTAAGGCTATTTAACCAGGTAATGAAGCACCTAAATACAGCTTCCAATACCCCCAAGAGATCCCCAGAATTAGCTAATACATTATTAAGTGCACTAGCTGACGTACTGAGGGCTCTACTAGTACTTACGGGGCATGGATACCCCTCATACAGTGACATTACGAACTTAGCGGCACTACTCCTTGAATCAGGAGTTATTGATAAGAAAACCTTCTCTGAAGTAGTTAATGCCTATTTAGGGCTGAAAGGCATAGTCAAGATTAGTGAAGACTACATAGTAAGTGTCATACGCAAGTTAATTTACATAGCATCTAGTCTTGACCCGTACTTGGACCAGCAATTGAGTTTATTTCGGTACTAAACTACTAGTGTATAATGGTAGCACACAATGATGAGCATCCCGACCACTACCGATTTTCGATGAGGATGCGGTGGCTGTCTGAGGAAGAGCGTGCTAAGTTGCTTATGTTTATAAAATATTAACTCAAGCCTAATACTCAAAGTATAGGTGAATCCACCCGTATGTTTAGAAGAGAAGTTGAAGTGACCTCCACCTGGTCCCTTAAGTTGGCACTCTATAATCATTTAATTAATGGTCTAGAATCAGTCATAGCTGAGTATGAGTGTGGCGACATAAGTATAGTTCTACCGTGGACCCACGGCTCCCAGGAGCTCTCAGAGTTAATTGTGTGCTATAGCAAGTGTAGCGAAGTACCTTACGAGGGCTTTGAGCTAAATAATATCGTAAAGTACAAGCTAGCTGATAGGTACGAGTTTAGGCAGTGCTATGAGGGACTACACCTCGACGAACTATATTCTCAAGCCCTTGACTTATACCTAAGGAATGTACCATCATACCTGCGCTCATATAGCATTAGGACAGCCTTAGAGGGGATCGAGTATATGCTAGTAGTGCTTCAGAATGGTAGGGCCGTTCTACTGGAGGGTGAAAGAAATAAGGTTGTGATTCCTTCAGTAAAGACCGTTGCTTCGGCACACACTCACCCTAAAAACTGCATACCATCGCCTCACGACATTAGATCACTAGCGAACATTCTACTTGACGGCGGCCTAGGCGCATCGATTGTATCCCCTGACTGCATACTAACTATATTTCGTAGTGGACCATTCACTGAGGATGACTACCTAGCGCTTACATCACTCATCAAAAACCTTAAGAAGAATCCCGTGGATGAACTAGGTCAGCTCTTAGCTAGGGGCGTGCTAGGCAAGAACTTAAGGATTATGATGCACTATTAGCTTGCAGAGCTTCTTCACTAGTGCTACAAGCAACTCCCTCCTCTCCTCTATGGTAGTGCTCAGCTTATACTCCCTAACTAGTCGAATAAGCTCTTGAATAAAGTCATCACCTACTCGGCAAAACCTCCTTAGCACCCTTCTCCTTACTATAAGCCAGGAGAATAGGCTACACAGGTTGCACGGTCTACTATGATGTGATGCGCTCTCGTAATCTATTATTTTAACTCTACCATCCTTAGTTAGCATTACGTGCTTATCTGCGATACTTAACTCCTTATGCTCTATACCGACTGTATCAAGCCAGAATGCTGCCGCTAGTACCTTAGCTACTAGAAGTACCGCATCCCTACATGAGATTATGCCTCTGATGGACTCCTCTAAGTGCGTACCATCTACGAACTCCATAACTATAAAGTCATCGCTACATACAAGAGGTACGGGAGCTATTGGCACTGCCGAGATCATTAACTTGCATTCAAGAGCTAAGTCCCCTCTTTTGGAGTCGCTTCTCCTTAACTTAAGCGCTACCTCACCATACCTCCTATGCATAATCTTAACAACAACTGCTGAGTGCCCCTTCCCTAAAACTTTCACATTACCTATATTCCTCCTACCCTCACTCACTATACATTTAACCCCGTGCTCAGCTAGCTTACGTGACCTATCCTCAAAGCACTTCCTATCAGTACTTGGGTAACATATTAAATTAATTAGCTCGCTTTTATCAATCGGAATACACACGCCGCTTTCCTTAATCATAATCTACCCTACTAGTAAGTCGTAATTTTAAATCATATTTACTGAATATCACGGAGTAAAGGAGTAAGAAAAAGTAGAGTTTGATTGAGGAATCTAATCGACCTCACGCTAGTTTTAATTATAGTGGGTTAGAGCCAGCCCCTGTACTTCATTGCCTGGTATACTCTCTCTAGTGAGAGTACTAAGGCAGCATCTCTCATTGTAATTCCTTTCTTCTCTGCCTTCATGCTCTCGAACTTCTCATAGACCCTCAGGAAGTTGTTCTTCATTATCTTCTCTAGCTTTGCTCTAGTCTCCTCCTCATCCCAGATGTACCACTGTAGGTTCTCGACCCACTCCAGATAGCTCATGACTACACCGCCAGCGTTTGCCAAGAAGTCCGGGACTACTATGGCGCCCTTCTCGTATAGCTTAGCCTCAGCCTCAGGCGTTGTTGGTCCGTTAGCGCCCTCGACAATTATCTTTGCCTTTACCTTGTCGACGTTCTCTAGGGTTATCTGCTCCTCCATCGCATCAGGCCCTAGTATGTCTGCATCAACGTATAGTGCTGCCTTGGGGTCAGGTATCTTCTCTCCCTTCGGATAGTTGATTATTTTGCCTGTCTCATTCTTGACCTTCATGGCCAGCTCTACGTCAATGCCCTCTGGGTCGTATACAGTGCCGCTGGTGTCGCTTATGGCTACTACCTTAGCACCCATCTTAGCTACCCAGTAGGCGTGCCACCGACCAGTGTTCCCGAAGCCCTGGATAGCTACCTTCTTGCCCTCAATACCGCCTAAGTACTTCTCTGCTGCCTCTCTGCTCATTACTGCGCAGCCGAAGCCTGTGGCGTACTCCCTAACTGGGTTGCCCCAGAGGACTGGTGGCTTAGCAGTAAATACGCCAGGTACATTGCGCTGAGCTATCTTGCTGTACTCGTCGACCATCCAGGCCATTACCTGTGGATTAGTGCCGACGTCTGGTGCCGGAATGTCGATCTCCTCGCCAATAAGTGGGGCAATAGCTCTTGCGTAGCCTCTTGAGAGCCTCTCTAATTCACTACGTGATAGCTTCTTGTAGTCGACCCTAACAGCTCCCTTACCACCACCATATGGTATGCCAGCTAGTGAGTTCTTGAGTGTCATGAGCGTAGCTAAAGCAATGTCGTCCTCTAGGGTTACCTGCGGGTGGAATCTAATGCCGCCCTTGTAGGGGCCTAAGGCACTATTATGCTGTACTCTGTAACCCTCAAATACCTCTAGCCTGCCGTCGTCCATCCTGACGGGTATCTTAACTATTAAAATCCTTTCAGGCTTGCTGAGAATCTTGTAGAGCTCCTCGGGGAAGCCTCCTAATTCAACACCACGCTTTATTGTTGCAAGTACATCCTCTAGAAACTTTGACCCCATTTTGGTAACCTCACATAATGTTTCTAAGGGGATGTTTTAAACCTTTACTTACCACAGTTAATTAAAAATTGTACTGACTATAACGTTCTAATATCATTATTAATTCAAATTTAAACTCTATAAAAATGCAACATTGCGCGTATTAAGAGCGATATATAGGCATCATAGTAAGCAGTGGCAATTTAAAAAGAATTCATGAGTTTTAATAGCATTAAACTAGGCGAAATAAGTGATTATATTAATAACGTTAAACTCAGTATTATCCGGGTCATAAAAATGCTCAATAAGTTCGCTAGACTGATAGTTGACTACTGCACGGAGATCCGTAAGGGCGATGAAGTACTAGTCAGCGCTTCTGTTGAAGCGATGCCGTTAATTAGGGAGCTGTGGAAGGCTATAGTATCTAGGGGGGCTTATCCGCACCTTTACCTATATGACGATGTACTAAATGAGATATTCTATAGGTACGCACCGGAAGAGCTCCTGAAGTATGAGTCGAAGATAGAGGTCTTCGTGATGGAGAACATAGACGTCAGGATAAGTATCCTCTCACCCACACACACAAAGCCATTAGTTAGTGTAGATCCTGAGAGGATTAAGCTGAGGCGGCAGGCATTAAGGAGGCTAACTGAAATCTTCATGCGCAGAGATGCTGAGGAATCCCTGCGTTGGGTAGTAACTGCTTATCCAACAAACTCGCTGGCGCAGGAAGCGGGCATGTCTCCACTAGAGTATAGTGAATTTGTGTTTAAGTCGCTGAAGCTTTACAGCGACGATCCCGTAAAGGCTTGGATTGAGCAGGCTAAGTGGCAGCAAAAAATAGCTGATGCACTAAGCAAGGTCTCTGAACTCCGCTTCGTCTCTAAGGATACGGACATATTAGTTAGAGTCGATGGCAGGTCATGGATTAACGATGACGGGAAGAACAACATGCCTGGCGGTGAGGTCTTTACCGGGCCCCATGAGGACGCTACTGAGGGCTACATAACGTTTACTTACCCCGCGATATGGGGTGGTGTAGAGGTTGAGGGAGTAAGGCTAGTCTTCAAGAGGGGCAAGGTAGTTGAGGCTACTGCCGTTAAAGGTGAGGAGTTCCTGAAGAAGATTCTCGAGGTGGATGAAGGAGCTAAGAGACTAGGTGAAGTAGCTTTCGGTCTAAACTATGACGTAACTAGGTTCACCAAGGAAATACTCTTCGATGAGAAAATAGGCGGCACCATACATTTGGCCTTAGGCGCCTCATATCCTAAGACCGGAGGCAAGAGCACATCAGCAATTCACTGGGACATGATTAAGGACATGAAAAAAGACGGTAAGGTATATGCTGACGGTGACTTAATATACGAAAACGGTAGGTTCCTGGAGGACGTACTGAAATGATTAAGGTAGGGATAGTAGATACTACCTTTGCCCGCGTTGATATGGGATCCATAGCTGAGTCAGTAATTAAGGAAGAGCTCCCTAGTGCTAAGGTAATTAGGTATACGGTGCCCGGAATTAAAGACATACCTGTTGCCGCGAAGAAATTACTTGTCGAGTATGGCTGTGACGGAGTCATAACCCTAGGCTGGGTTGGAAAGTCCTTAACTGATAAGCTATCGTACGTTGTGGCGAGTATGGCACTACAGCTAGTACAGCTAGAGACGCTCAAACACATAATCGATGTTACGGTACATGAGGATGAGGCTGAGGAAGAAGAGCTGAAGAGGATAGCTGTTGACCGAGCAGCTAAGCATGCGAGAAATCTAATAGTACTGCTTACTAAGGGCGGTGAGGGCTTAAGAAGATACGCCGGGATGGGGTTAAGGCAGGGGCGCCCTGACGTAGGGCCTATTCAATGACAATCACATCAGTGCTACACCAATATCTCATTAATTTCCCCAATCACGGTTTCCTTCCACTTTAGTAGCACCTCACGGTTCGGGAAGTTATATGGCTCCCTGCCAGGTACCTCATTGTAAAAAGGTCTATCACAGCCTGGGCAACCTCTTGTAACTACAGCATCTAGCAACTCATCAGCGCTGAGCCCTATAGCTGACCTCTTAATGTGGGGCACACCATCTCTGTATACTATGAAGTCACGCCAACTATATCCATCCATAATTAGCTTCGTAGCTAACTGAACTAGCCTGTAGTAACGCAAGGGCGGCGGGCTCAAGCTACTGAGCCTAGTTCCTCTTAGTGGAGTAAAAGCAAATAGAGAGACATTGGATCCAGTATCCCTGAGCTTCTCTATCGTACTGAGTATGTCCTCTAGCGACTCACCTAGGCCTACAATGATGTGTGTAACGACTCTTCCCCTACCTAACACCTCAATTCCTGCCTTGATGAAGTCCCAGTAAGCTTCCCATGTGAACGGCCTCTCATAAGCCTCTACTAGATTCTTTGAGGCAACATCCAGCCCCACACCTAAGTAGTCGACCCCCTCTCGAACAAGAGCCTCTAACTCGCCCTTGGGTATCGGAGTAATTGATAGCGATACCTTCAGCCCCAACCTACTAAAGTTCCTTACAAGGTAGTGTACTTCATCAATAAATCTCTCCTTAATAACTGTCTGAAGGCATACCCTGCGATAACGTGAGTTACCCAGAGCACTTAGCAGCACGCCTAAGTCCACCTTAGGCCAAATCACGCGCGAAAGCATCTCCTTAGGTGCCCTAGAATTAATTGACTGCGCACAAAACGCACACTTACCCATGCATCCCTTCTCACTATACTGCATAACGTACGCTATACTGGGCAACACATCAGCCCTACCTCTCTCTAACCCTAAAGCAATTAGGGTTCCTAATGAAGCCCTAACGTACATGGGTTTACCCCACACCTACAGCACTACCTGAAGTTTACTTAGAATAT
>QMWS01000015.1 GCA_003661745.1 Thermoprotei archaeon
ACTGGTGCGGGGGGTGGGATTTGAACCCACGCAGGCCTACGCCAGCGGGGCCTCAGCCCGCCCCCTTTGACCTAGCTCGGGCACCCCCGCCCAAAATGAATCAGCAAAAAACACCTAATAAGCCTTAAGTAATTACTGACTACACTGGTATCCCCGGCTTTAGCGTATATATTTAACTACTTGATTATGGATTATGAATAGGTAGGGACTGGGGGAAGTTAATTGAGTGAAGCATTAGCAAGTAAGCTCTCAAGTAAGATAGCTTCTGAGATTTCTGAGGTATTACCTAGTGATGTTGTGGAGCAGTCCAGTATATTATCTTCATTTATCGGCTCTAGCGGGAGGGATATAATAGTAACGAACGCAGGATCCTTCGCTTCTCCAGCTAGGTTTCTAGTCTTATGCTTAAGGAATATGACGTCAAGAAACGCAATTTACTTTACACCACAGGAACTCATGTACTACGTTGCACCATATGATGAGGGTAGGGAGTCGGACATAGTGATCTTCGCAGCACCTGACGGCCTCAATACGCTGAATCTACTCATAGATCAAGTAAAGTGGACTGGGCATAGAGTGTGCACAATTATCGCAGCTGATAACGTGCCTCAGGTGATAAGCTATAAGATATCAACTGACTCAGTTATCTACATAAAGAATACGACCAAGAGCATATCATGGCTCCTTCAGACTCACGTACTAGTAGGTCTAGCGGTCACTAACTTCATAAGCAGAAGGGGAGTAAGGGGCAAGAGACTGTGGGAGGAGCTGACGAACATTAAGGCGGTTATCGGCGACTTACTAGAGCACTACGTAGATGACTTAACGAGCATTAAGGAGTTCATGGCGACGCCGCACCTAATTACGGCATCGCCTACTATGTGGGGTGTGGCAGAGTACTTAGCATACAGCAATATATTCAAAGCACAGAGGTTTCTAGCTAGGCCGCACGAAATAAAGAACTTCATACGCTTCATAAATAAAGTCCTGTTAATTACGACAGATGTTGAGGAGTACTCAATGAAGGAGCTAAAGGGTCTCGCAATAACTGCAGCCACAGTGTTTAAGGAACTAAAGGTGAGGACGGACCCGCTGACAGCACCTGTTTACGGGCTGATACTCGCCCGGGCGCTAGAACTACTTATGGAGCAGTGACCTAGCGAGAATACATTCAGCCGCGGGTTCAGAGATCATCCCTCACGGGTCTCCCCTTGTAAGCTTCATCACTTCCCCATAGTAGTTCTTATTCCCCTTCTTAACACTTATCACCCTTAAACACAAGATATCCTAAAGGAGTAGGGGTCATGGAGATAAGTGACGGCGTAGAGATAGTTAGTGAGTTGCCAGCAGCATATATTAAGCAGCACAAGGCGCTGGTAATAGCTGACACACACATAGGCTTCGAGGAGGACATGGCTGATAAGGGCTTCTACATACCTAGGTTTCAGCTGAAGAGGGTATTAGATATACTTGAGAAAGCACTAAACCTGGTAGAGGTTGACAGAGTTATTATTGCAGGGGACTTCAAGCATATATTCGATAGGCTAGGGAGGATTGAGCGTAAGGAGCTTGCTGAAGTCCTCATGTTCCTGTTACCTAGGGTCGATGAGGTAATTGTAGTGCGAGGTAATCACGACAACTATCTAGTCTTAATGCAGAGAAAGTACAACTTTAAGCTAGTTAATGAGCTGCAGTTAGGTGACATCCTAATAGTGCACGGACATAAGGAGCTAGCCGAAGGTCAAAGGAAGAATAGCTCATGGAGGACGCTAATCATAGCTCACGAACACCCAAGCATCGCCTTGAGAGACTCGATAGGTACTATTGGCAGGTTCCCGTGCTTCTTAGTAGGTAACCTAAGAGACGGCAGGAGGGTCATTACGCTGCCAGCAGTAGGGATATATCAGACGGGGTCCAAAGTAACCTTAAGCAGGGACACATACCTATCTCCTATCTTAAGGGATGAAGTAATTATAGAGGAGCTGAGACCAATAATAGTAGATGAGGAGGTGGGTGTATTTGAATTACCTCCTCTGGCTGAGTTACTGGATTTCATGTAGGTTTAATTTAAAAATCCCAACAAATTCTTTTAACGGGGGTTTAATTGGAAGTTAAACCAATTATCAAGATAGAAAACATTGTTGCTACAGTCACGCTTGATCAGGCACTCGACTTAAGTGCTATAGCTAGGTCTGTTCCTAACATTGAGTATGATCCTGAAGAATTTCCAGGACTGATAATGAGGTTAGAGAGTCCCAGACTGACGGCACTAGTATTTAATTCAGGCAAGATGGTGGTTACAGGTGCAAAGAGCACTCAGATGCTCATAAAGGGCTTCAAGAAGATCATAAGGATTTTCGTGAGGCACGGGATAATAATTGTTGGTAAGCCCAAGATCCAGATCCAGAATATTGTTGCTTCAGCAAACCTAGGCGTTGAGGTAGACTTAGAGAAGGCAGCTTACCTCCTACCTAACACCATGTACGAGCCGGAGCAGTTTCCAGGATTAATTCACAGAATGGATGACCCTAAGGTAGTACTACTAATATTCAGCAGCGGTAAAATGGTTATAACAGGCGCAAAAAGTGAAGAGGACGTTCAAAGGGCCGTTATAAACATATACAATAAGCTTAAGGAGCTAGGGTGCATTAGGGAGCCAACACACGAAGAATTTTGGTAATATTTTCACTTAAAACAACTGGATCACCTTACTTAAAATCGCGGATTAGTGCTTTGAGAATGTACTATATTAATTAAGTTTAAGTTATTTTAAGGTAAACTCAGAGTGAGTTGTGGTCTTCATCCCTCATAGGTCTAAGGCTGCCCACTTCATCACGTCCCGGCACTATATCCGTTTACTCAGTTATATAGGTGTGTGTTCCACGGATTCTGTAATCCATAAAAATACCTCCCTACTAAGATGTTTCGGGTACTCTGTGTGCCTCGTCCTGAGTCGTTGACAGGCATCGTTGGATGGGGCGTCTACATACCCCGCCAGAGGGTTAAGGCTGATGAAATAGCTAGCCTGTGGGGTTTCGAGAAGACCTTACCTAAGGCGCTCTGGATAGAAGAGAAGGCTGTTGCTTCAGTAGATGAAGACACTGTGACTATGGGCTGGTACGCAGCTAAGGTAGCTATCGAGAGAGGTAATGTAGATCCGGAGTTGATTGGAGCAGTTTTTGTTGGAACCGAGTCGAAGCCCTACGCTGTTAAGCCTTCAGCAACAATAATAGCTGATGCACTAGGCATATCGAAGAAGAAGCTAAGTACGGACATGGAGTTCGCCTGCAGGGCCGGAGGAGAGGGTATTAGATTAGCCATAGCCTTAGTAGCTAGCGGAACAATAAAGTACGGCCTCGCGATAGGTTCGGATACTGCTCAAGCCAGTCCAGGCGATGTACTTGAATTAACTGCATCATCAGGTGCTGCTGCATACCTCATAGGCCCTGCCGAAGAGTCAGTAGCTCAGTTCGAGGGCGTAGTAACGTACGTTACTGACACGCCAGACTTCTGGCGTAGGGAGGGCTCAAAGTACCCAACGCATGGTGAAATATTCACTGGTGAGCCAGCATACTTTCACCACATCATGTCGGCGGTTAAGATGTTATTTGATGAATTAGGTCTAGCACCTAGTGATTTCGACTACGCGGTTTTCCACCAGCCGAATGGTAAGTTCCCACTGCAGGTTGGCAAGAAGCTCGGTTTCCCGAAGGAGAAGATATTGCCAGGAATCGTAACTCCGTGGATAGGTAACACGTACAATGGATCAGCACTTATAGGGTTAGCGAAGGTTCTTGAGCAGGCAAAGCCAGGAGACAGGATATTAGTAGCTACCTTCGGGAGTGGTGCGGGGAGCGATGCCTTCAGCATTGTAGTGAGGGATGGCATCGGGGAGAGGGTCGGGAGAGGACCTAAGGTCGAGGATCTCCTTAAGAGAAAGAAGTACGTGAGTTACGCGCAGTACGCTAAATCAAGGAGACTTTACATACGGAATATAGGGTGATGGAAGTGTCCGAGGTGTATGTGATTAACTCGGCATTAATAAAAATCGACAGGCACTTCAATAAGGGTTATAAGGAGCTTGCTAATGAGGTAGTCAGCGAAGTAATTAGTAAATCAGGCATCGAGTCGATAGATCTAGTAGTGGTATCAAATATGCTCTCTGACTGCATCCTGGACCAGCTGGACATTTCGACTATCCTAATGCAGAATCTGGGAATGACTAAGGTACGGACGCTACGCGTGGAGACAGGCGAGTCAAGCGGCTTAGCAGCGCTAGAAGCTGCTTGGATGGCCATTAAGTCGGGTGCTGCTGAGAATGTACTGGTTATAGGTGTCGAGAAAGTCACCGAGTACCCCACTTACAAGATCAATAAAGTATACGGTAAAGTACTGGACTACGAGGTTGAGTTCATAAGAAACATAACCCCTCCAGACTATGCTGCACTAGTAATGAAGGCGTACTTAAAGAAGTACGGGCTTAAGAGAGAGGACCTCATCATGTGGCCTGTCAAAATGCATGATAATGCATGTAGAAACGCTTATGCACAGTTAAGCTTCGGGATAACTCCCGAGAAAGTGCTCACTAGCATGGTTATATCAGACCCGATACATCTACTGGATACCTTCCCCTTAGGTGACGGTGCGGCGGCACTTTTATTGACCTCAGGTAAGGCAGTAAGTAATGTAGCTGCAGAACCTGTTAAAGTGGTGTATGTGGACTCGGCGGTATCTGCTCAATTTCACCTGCGTGAGGACCTGACAAGGCTACCAGCGACTGCGGTGCTCGCATCAAGGCTTAAGGAGAAGTTCGGCGATAAAGTATTTACTGAGGCAGCCATAGAGCTGCATGACAGCTACAGCATCTACGCGTACATCATACTTGAGGAGTTAGGCCTAGCTGAGAGAGGTAAAGCATACGAAATAGTCAGTGAGCTAGAATTCGTCAATGTTAGCGGTGGACTTAAAGCCCGAGGGCATCCATTTGGTGCTACGGGAGTATATCAGGTCGCTGAACTTCATAAGTTAGTGACTGAGGGATTTGCTGGAAGGAAGTTCGACGGTAAGTACGCTATAGCGCACTCTATGTCAGGACCAGACTATAATGCCAGAGTAGCTCTATTGCAGAAGCTTGCTTAGGGGGTGACTGCATGAAGTACTCAATACCTAAATTCTGGAGGAGGAAAGAAGGATACTACCAAATAATACTGACTAAGTGCAGGGAATGCGGCAAGGTGGCATTCTTCACGTACGTAAGGTGTCCTTATTGCGGGTCAAGCAACGTAGAGCTAGTGAAATCATGTGGTAGGGGCGTGGTAGAGGAATTTACAATAAGCTATAACAGAGTTGAGGAGGGCGAGGAGTACCTACCAAAGATAATAGCGATAGTAAGGCTTAATGAAGGGGTTAGAGTCGTGGGTGAGTTAGTGGATATTGATCTGTCAGAGGTTAAGGAAGGAGTAGAGGTTGAAGCTGTCTTAAGGAGGTTCTCTAGTGATGACCCACACGGCCTAATATATTATGGACTGAAGTTCGCACCGGTCATTAAGGGGGCGTAAGTTAAAGAATAAACAATTTAAACTTATTTACATTGCAAACATAAATAATATCTGATGTCTTACTGTACAAGGGTGTGAGTACCCTGATTGATTATCAGAAATTCCTAGCTGAGAGAACAGGATTAATGAGGGCTTCAGAAATAAGGGAACTCCTAAAGATCACTGAAGGGAAGAAAGTTATTAGCTTTGCTGGCGGCCTACCAGATCCTCAAGTATTTCCTAAGGCTGAGCTAGCCGAGATAGCTAGGGACGTAATCTTAGAGAGAGGCGATAAGGCCCTCCAGTACTCGCCAACAAAGGGAGTTACTGAATTTCGTGTGACTCTCTTAAACTATATGAAGAAGAAGGGAATTGCTGTAAGGAGTGACGACGATGTTATTGTTACGACGGGCTCTCAGCAGGCACTAGACATCGTGGGCAGGACCATGATAAATCCGCAGGACGTTATCATCGTTGAATTACCTACTTACTTAGCAGCACTAAATGCCTTCAGACTGTACAGGCCTACGCTAGTAGGTATACCTATCGACGACAACGGAATGAAGACAGACATGCTCGAGGAAGAGGTCAAGAAGTTAGTTAGCAATGGTAAGAGAGTGAAGTTCATTTACACAATACCCGTAGCACACAATCCAGCAGGTGTAACCCTCAGTATTGAGCGTAAGAAGCACCTAATTGAGATAGCTTCACAGTACGACATACTAATTATTGAGGATGACCCCTACTCCTACTTCGTGTATGACGAAGGAGTCGACATAACTCCGCTAAAGACTCTCGACAAGGAGGGTAGGGTAGTATACCTCAGCACTCTAAGTAAGATCTTAGCGCCAGGCCTAAGAATAGGGTGGATACTAGGCAATAAGACGTTAATCGATGTATTTGAGAGAGCTAAGCAGAGCTCAGACCTCCATACATCGACGTTATCTCAGTTTATAGCCATCGAGTCAATAAGGAGAGGAGTAGTTGACAGGACTGTTGAAAGAGCAAAGATGGTGTACAAGAAGAAGAGGGACGCAATGCTTGAGGCTCTAGAGAAATATATGGTCAAGGGCGCGTGGTGGTCCAAGCCAATAGGTGGGCTCTTCTTAATGCTTCGATTACCAAGTACCGAGATAGACACTAAGAAGCTACTGCCAGAGGCCATAGAGGCAGGTGTCGCCTTTGTTCCTGGGGCGTCGTTCTTCGCTGATGGATCAGGATGGAACACTATGAGGCTTAACTTCAGCTATCCAAAACTAGAGGAGATAGAGGAAGGCATAAGAATACTGTCAGAAATCGTAAAGAAAAAGTTAAAGCAGGCATAGCCTACACTCAGGTACCATACCCTCATTTTTGTTTTTCGGTCCCTTTCTCGGCGACGTAAACTACTCTTCCGTAGTACCTTACTAAGACAGGGACCTCATCTAAGTGCTTTAATATAGCGTATGCGTTTTTCCTTAGCTTATCAGGTATTCCCTCTAGGGCTTTCTTCCCTATAGCTATATTTCCTAGCTGCGGGCGCAGAATATGGAAGACCCTTGGAAATCCTGAGTAACTCAGGAGTACTTTGGGCTGGGTTGGTGGGAAGACTAGTGTACCGCACTCATTAAGCACCTTCAGTACTTGAAGTGTTGAGTAGATGCTTAGGGGCTCAACAACAATTACGTCATACTTACTGCTAACATTATCAAACATCATCACCTCGATGCCTAGCGACGCTATATCATCATATAGCGCTCTCTCAATGCATGCGACGGTGACATCACACTTATCCTTCAAGTACCTAGCAGTTACGTAACCGCTGAATCCGCAACCAACTATAAGAGTTTTCTTCCCGTCGACTATCTGTGATAAGTCGTCTAAGAATGAAAACTCAATCCACAGAGGGAGTTCCGGCCTTAGGTCATCTCTACTAACTTTTATTAAGCACTCGTGAGGAACTGCGGCATAATCTGCAAGCAGACCGTCGTAATCGATACCTACGATGCCGCCCTGACAGTAGGGTACGACAGCATACACTTCACCTGGTCTAATATCACTCACTTCAATGCCAGGCTCTATGACTCTAATCACGCCCAAGCTGCCAGCTACACGGTTGGGCTCTACCGGATGGAGCCCAAGCATTATAGACCTATCTATGGGGCCGAACATCGCGTAGAGCACTTTGCCTAGTACCCAGCCCTTAGGTATTGGGGGTACAGGGATCTCCTTAAGCGTTACATTTTGTTCCCAAACAAGAGCTCTCATAAAATTCCCTAGATACTATTTTAGCTTTCTGATAAAATACTTAAGGGGAAACCTTGGGAGAGATGGCTAAGAAGCCAATGCTAGCTACGGGTAAGATAGTACCGGATTATAGGCCGCTAATTAGGTACTTGGAGCTCGCTAATGCGGAGCAAAGAGACAAGGTGCTGCCTAAGAGCTCCGATATAGAGCTAGTCCGCACGCTACTTGAGAGGGGGTACGAGACGCTAGAGGAGGTATTAAATGAAATTGTTCAGGTAGTTAGAGGGAGATTTGACCCAAACCTATCATGTAGGGCTGTTAAGGAGGTACTTAATGTTGAATTAGAGGAGGATGAGGCAGTCAGGTATCTATCAAAGCTACTAGCTGGGTGGATAATTGAAATGGCAGAACAGCTTGGAGCGGTGCGGCTGAAGAGCCTGTGGTGAAGCTTAGCGTTACGGACCTAAACTACACCAGCGCAAATTACGGTTAAATCTTTACTATGCCCGACGATATCATTGCCTTAAGTAGATTGAGTGATACCTCACTATCTATGTTGCTTAATTCCTCACCGTTCAGTACTACCCTTATCTCCTTAACTAGGCCGCTCTGCTTGATTATCATGAACTTTAGGCTATTTTCAGCAAATATCTTCTTTAATTCCTCACCAGTAATTATTCCTGAGTTAATTCCTTGACTTAGCAGTAGTAGTGCGCGTTCTTTTCCTTCGTGACACAGCGGCTCCTTCAGCGCGCGCGATATGTATGCCTGGAGTACGCCCTTACTAATAGCTGGTAATTTACTAATTAAGTCGCCAAGAACGATTATATCTATACATTCTAGGCCATCCATCAGCTTTTCTAAGACCTCCTTAGGTACGTCATAGTTATTCCTGACTATGAAGTCTATGATCTTACGCTTCTCAACAAGGAGCTCAATAGCCCTTAGGAGTATATCCCGATAAGTCTTAGGTAACTCATTAAGTAACTTTACTACGGAATCCATCGTAACCTCGGGTGACTTACTAATTGATATGCCGATCGCATTCATTAGTGAGAGTATATTGTTAGTTCTGCTAGCGTGATATACGGCTCTCCTAATCAGCATGTAAAGCTCCTTCGGATTTCTGCTAACGTAATCAATGCACTTGCTCAACTTATTCAGGTCGCTGAATATGTCGCCAGACACACACTTCCTACTCATAAATAAATTTAGCATTAGCTCACCATTGCAGTACTTCACATGTATTTTCTTTAAAAAACGTAGTCACATCAATACGGAATACCTTATATATAGCACCATACGTGAGTATCTTTAGCTGTTATCGAGGGATCTAATTAAGTAGTGCTAGTGCCTCACGCCTAATTATGTTTTCAAGCCCAAGCACTACTTTGCTCCATGGGAACTCGTAGTCAAGGTCCTTACGCTTAAAGACGTAGGAAAAGTCATAATTAGCTTCCTTAATCGCAGCCCTCAGAGATCCTATGCCCTTACCCCGTGATGCCCACATAATGAGCAACTTGCTCACCTCCCTGTCTGCGAGGCCCACTAGGGCTTGAGCAAACGCCCATTTCCAGTCGTAGACACTGACCCTAACGCCTAACCTACCTAGCTCCTTCCTTATATAGCTAGTCTTATGCCTGTACTCAGCCTCATTAATGAGTGGGAAGTACTGCATCGGGGTGTGAGCCTTAGGTACTAAGGGATTAACCGTTATTCTAATCTGCTCTTTCCTAACTAACTTAGTGCTCGTGACTATACCGCGCACGAACTCAACAATACCCTCTTCGGATTTTCCCTCACCTGGTAGTCCAAGCATGAAGTACAGCTTCAAATTGAGCTTCCTCTCTATTACGTACGTGCATAAGTCCATGAGATCCCTTAGGTTAAAGCACTTGTGTAGCTTACACGATAGGTTAGGGTAGGGTGTCTCAGGAGCTATCGTTACTGTCCTCTGACCTCCTAGGACAACTAAGTCAATCCTATCCCTGTTCAATGTGTCAAATCTTATTGATGGTAGTGAGAAGCTGTAGCCGTTATCGATAAGCCACTCAAGCAACTCATCAGATTTGGGGTGATCAAAGAATGATAGAGAATAGAGGACTACCCTCCGTGTCTTTAAGTTAGCCGTGCCCTCACTGATGAGCTCCCTCAACTTGCCGATACTTCTATGGCGAGGTGGGTAAGCTACATATGACTCCATACAGAATGGGCACAGCCATCTACATCCGCGAGAGACCTCAATATAGAAGCCTTCACCGTAAACAGGCTGAATCTTCTCGGACCTTATTTGATGTGTGGGAAAGAACACATCATCTAATTTACTGATGACTGATTTCATAACTAAGCCCTCACTCTCTCCTGTATAGACACCCTCCCTAACGTTTCTGATAGAGTTGAGTATGCATGACCTATCACTACCGCATTCCTCCAGTATCTCACTAAGCTTCTCTAAAAGAGCCTCACCGTCACCGATGAAGGCGGCATCTATAATATCTATCACAGGTTCAGGATTAGCTGTTAGAGGCGGCCCACCCGCAATTATTACAGGTCCGGTGTTGCGCTCTTTCTTAAGCGGAGCAATTCCGTTATTAATTAGTATTTTTATGAAGCTAACGATGTCTAGCTCAAACCCTATACTAGCTAGTGCAACATCGAATTTTCTCAGTGGCAGGCCTGTGACAGCTCCTGAACATATATTGTCAAGTGTAAACCTGTCAACCAATACATTATTAACGCCTAGCTTGCTGTAGAGATAATAATAGGCAATGTGTGTAAATAGGTTCGTTATTGAGGCTTGGTAAGTACTTGGGTAAATTAGTGCTACCTTAATCATTCGGTTACCTCTCTTTGGTAGAAATACATTGTACTCGCTGAAGAGACCTGTGCCACCCAAGTAGTGTCCCTAAGTCTAAGGTAGAGTGTATTAATAGTATTAAACTTGACTATGTTTCCTAACCTTAAGCACTATTTGCTCAACTATACTATTAACTATATCTCTATGCTTTCTCCTTATGTGGTGCTCTAC
>QMWS01000016.1 GCA_003661745.1 Thermoprotei archaeon
CATACGCTGGCGTAAAGCCCTCAGGCAGTATGAAGCATGCCTCAACGTTAGTTATGCTGTAATACTCCCCGTTTACCTCGTCAATAACGATACTTACGCCAGTACTCCCAGGATAGACCTCTGAGGTGCCAGCAGAGGATGTCACAGTTACTTTAGATACGTAGACACTTCCATCAGCTACTACGGTAGGTGCCGAGAGCGGAAGGATGGAGAGTGAAATAATTAGCGTAAGCAGTAGAGCTGCAGGCAGAGAATTCCGCGCACGTCGCGTACCCACCGCGCTCACCTCCTCCTCTAGATCTACCTGAGACTCTAAAGCACTCCCACTATAAAAAAGTATCTGCAGATATATCGGCCGATATAGTTTTTAGAGAAAGTATAATATCATTAAGGACTAGGTAGAACATAGGGTGATGATGCTATGGTCAATGGCGTGGTGATTAAGCTTGTCGACGTTAAGAAGGTGTACAGGACTAGCTCAGTAGTTACTTGGGCCCTCAAGGGAGTTAACTTGGAGGTCAAGAGGGGCGACTACATAGCTATAATGGGCCCGTCAGGTTCGGGGAAGACTACGCTACTAAACATAATAGGCCTGCTAGACAGGCCTACCTCAGGTAAGGTAATCATTGATGGGCGCGACATATCGAAGCTCAGCAGTAAGGAGCTATCTAAGCTCAGGAACTACAAGATAGGGTTCGTGTTCCAGAGCT
Source organism: Thermoprotei archaeon (assembly GCA_003661745.1). Taxonomy (GTDB): domain Archaea; phylum Thermoproteota; class Thermoprotei_A; order Sulfolobales; family NBVN01; genus B83-G16. The sequence continues at coordinate 711 of QMWS01000016.1, forward strand.
TCAACCTAGTTAATAGGCTCACGGTCTTCGAGAACATAGAGCTCCCCCTGATACCTAGGGGCATGCCCAAGCCTCTCAGGGCGAAGCTAGTGAAGGAAGCCCTACTTAAGGCTGGCGGTGACCTCTCATGGCTCCTTAAGAAGCCCAACCAGCTGAGCGGCGGCCAGCAGCAGAGAGTAGCTATAGCTAGGGCTATAGTAACTAACCCAGCAATACTCCTAGCCGATGAGCCTACGGGAAACTTAGATAGGAAGTCAGCAAAGCAGGTCATTCAGACGTTCACGAAGTTAAACCAGTCCGGCCAGACAATCATCGTCGTAACCCACGATCCCGAGGTAGCTAATTGCTGTAAGCAGATACTTATCATTAGAGACGGAAAGATAATTGGTAAAAAGAACCCTGACCCAAGTAGGTGCATTATAGAAACTGTAGAGTAGGCATACTTCTATCAGCCACGCTTAGTAATATCTCACTTCCTTCAGCATTGAGAGACCTCACATACTCCTTACCTCTCGCTTAAGTACATTTACCCTATCTTCATAACCAACTATGACGTAGTCTGCCAGACCTATGAACAGCCCTGTCTCAATTACGCCAGGCAGTGATGCAAGCTCCCTCTCTAACTCCTGTGGGTCAAAGTCCTTTGGCGGGTACACGTCGATTATGACTCCGCCAATGTCCGAGATGACGGGACCATACTTGCCCTTCACTGAATACCTAATTTTCGGGTTGTAGCCCTGCCTTAGAAGGTAGCTGTAGACCATCCTCAGCGCATAGGGTTGCACGTCAATCGGCACCGGATGCTTCTCACCTAAGTGACTAACGAGTTTCGTGTGATCCACTATGAAGATTCTCTTACTTGAGTAGTATGTCAAGATTTTCTCCAGCGTGAGCGCTGCTCCACCACCTTTAATCATGTTTAGGTCGCGGTCTACCTCATCAGCACTGTCAACATATACGTCGATCCTCTCGATACTTGCTGGATGAAGGACCTTAAGCCCTATGTCACTCAGCTTAAGCACGGTATCTATTGATGAAGCAGTAAACACCTTGTCCCTAAAATCACTCCCCAGCTCGCTCAGTATCTTAATGAACATCTCAACAGTAGATCCAGTGCCTACACCTATGACTTCAGCATCTGTAATGAACTCTACTGCCTTCCTAGCTGCATTCAACTTAGCCTTATTGACATCCCCGCCCACACTCATGTATACCACCTCAGGAGCAGTACACTAAAAGTGCCTGTCTTAAATCTCTCAATTAAACCTAAAATGAATTTATGTCCTAGCTTAGGGACTAGGACTCGTGCGTAATTAATGCATCAACTCTGCCCTACTACGACATCAGCATGCTTAAGGTACAGCAGAGTACATGTAGCTCACTAGAGAATTTATAATCCCTCTCTAGCTTCCCGGTACTCATCCTTAACTCCGACCTGATAGCGCTCAATAACGACTTAAACCTAGAACTAGGTGTAGGCCCCATCAGTATTGAAAACCTATTCTAGGGATAAGTACATATTATATTCAATTCGATGACATTTTCTGCCTTAAGCTACACATCATTCACTATTCGACTTGAATATGCTCACAGTACTCTCACTACCTAGAAGTATTTAATCTACATAACCGCCAACCCCGATGAAAGGCGGTAATAATCTGTCACAAACAACGATTAATGATCTTGCCTGCAGGTGTTACGCGGTTTACATTATCATTCAATATTCAATATTTCGCTACTAGCAGAAACAGACCTAGGTGTCCAGTACATACGCCCTCACGGAGCTAGATCACCGTAATGGAATCACATATTTCGTAACTACCTCTCCCAAACTTCCCTCTGTCGTAGGTTTATGTTTATATCAACCTACTTGAGACCCCACCATATTGCGTCAATAATACTTAAGCGTTCTACCCTGCGTATTAGGGACACCAGAACTACTAAGAAAGCATTTTCAAATAATACCTCATACGTTATCCTTTTGACAAACTATGGGGTTTTACTGCCTCAAACGTTAGGTAAAAAATTGAATGTTTTACTTGTCTTTCCCTATATTGTTGGCTTTGTGAAGTTTACATTTTTTACAAGAATGTAAGGTACTTTAGATGGTATTGGTACTTCCCACCACCTTATATTGTATAACTTCTTGCTTAGTGCCTCAATGTTCCTGAGTAGGTTGGGGAAGGTATCAGCTATTCTTAACCTTCTCACTACACCTACAATATTGCCGTCCTTAATGCGATATACTGCGTCGCGGGTCACAGTCGAGAATATTCCTTCAACGTAATTCTGTAGCCTAGTGTACCAGTTGTTAACTATGAGGAGCCCATCCTTGACCTCCCTAATCATTTCGTCTTCTCCGTAATCTCCACTAGGTATGACTACGTTCCATGGCTGTGGGGATATTATTCCTGCATTACCCGTTGACTCGGTCTTCATCATTAACGCCGTCTTTGCATTATGCAGTAGATTCTCGAATCTTCCCTCCCTGATGATTGGCTTAGTTTTAGTCGCTACACCCTCATCATCGAATCCCGTAGAGCCCGGAAGCGGTCTCAGGAGTGGATCATCAATTAGGGTGAACTTGTCGGAGGCGACCCGATCACCTAGCTTAAACTTCATGAACATTGAGAAGCCTGCTAATACTGCAAACGCCGATGCTGCCTCAGCAACGACACCAATTAGGTTACCTACGACTAGAGGCGAGAGTACTGCATCGTACCTACCTTGCGGTACATCTATGACGTTAGTTGATAGCTTAGCGTAATAGGCCGCCTTCTTACCTACCTCTCTCAGAGCGCTTAAGTCAAGCATCCTAGATCCATATGCCCAATGTCCTGAATTGCCCCTGTAGAACGCCCTTAGGTATGCTTCAACAGACGTCCCCTCCTCGTAGAGCTCTGCGCCGGCACTGGTAGCTAGCGCCTTCCTTTCGACTGCGAGTGTTAGGGTTCCCGCGACCTTTTCAGCACCCTCACTGTGCGCCGCTGAAACTACTTCTGCAGCTACTTCTGAGCTGCGATACATCGTGTCAATTACCTTAGGGTCTATTAGCCCCTCAAGGGGCCTCCCTGAGGGCTCCGGTAGCGGTGCATACATTTCGGACTCCTTAACAGACTTAATGTAACCCCCTATGTTGCTCAGAACCTTCTCTATGTCCTCCCTGCCCTTAATCGGTGTCTCAACTAAGATTATCTTTTTGCCTTTAGCTAGGTAGAGCGTCAGCTCAGTCACTCTCCAGCTCTGAGCTACGGTTAGCTGACTATTAGCTACCTTAACCATTGCCTCATCAGTACTGACTACCTTGGCCACTACGTCATCGTAGCCTAAGCCCCCACCTTTCTCGACTGCTACCTTAGCTAATTCAAGCAGGAACTCTCTCACCTTGGTGCCACCCCCACACGCATTTTACTCAATCTAACATCTGGCCCTCCAAACCAGACGGGGACTCCTTGCGCTGGCTCGCCCTTACCGCACGTTCCTGTGTAGAACCGCAGCTCTTTACCCTTAGCTACTATTGAGCTGTAGAAGGACTTCGTGGTAAATTCTAACGCTGGGTACAGTACTGGCTCAGCTAACTCACCCTTACGTATTACGTATGACTCAAGCCCTACGTACCTCTGCCCCCATCTGATATCATCTATATTCCACTCCATGTAGCTCTTAACGTATACACCTAACTCTATGTCCTCGATTAGCTCCTCGAAAGTGCAGTCCCCCGGCTCTAAATAGGTGTTGGCCATCCTAACCAGCGGCTCGCTTGTGAAGTCCATTGCCCTAGCTGCCGCATTACTCCTAGTATTGAATACTGCTGCTGACCACCTATTGTGAAGCGGCTCATTAATTAGTCCCTTATAGTATATGTACCTGGGCCTGGCCGGAACCCCCTCATCATCGTAGAGGTAAAACCCGTAGCTGCCGGGTATTGTTGGGTCATCAATTACTGTTGCATTCTCATTCCCTATTCTCTCCCTACCAATCATTTCGGGCTTAACATAGCTCTCGCCAGCCTGAGCTGCCTCCCTACCCCAAATTCTGTCCGCCTCCATCGGGTGGCCAGCGCTTTCGTGGACTATTAGCCCGACTACTTCACTGCCTACAACAACGTCCACGGGCTCCTTAGGCGGCTCAACACCTCTAACAAGGACGGGTTCAATATTCCTGACCTCCCCGCTGAGTACATCCTCAACATTCCACGTCCTGAATACCTCATACCCACCGCTGCCACCTAACTCAATAAGCCTCTGCAGCGTACCCTTCTGTGGGTGTGAAATCACTATACTAGCCTCAAAGAATACTCTAGGTACTCTAGACACGATGTGCGCTCCATCACTTGTAATTAAGGTCTTCTCCTCAATACTCTCGACGTAGGCCTCAAAAAGCGAGACTAACTTAGTCTCCTTCAGCAGCTTAGGGAGGTCTTTCCAGAGAGCGACCATGACCTTTATCTTGTCCTCGAGTGGGACATCCTCGAACTTCTCCTTAATAACTACATCGTACTTAGCCCTACCAACCCTCTCCTCAGATAGTGCATGCGGCTCCTTAATAAGAGGCTTAGATGAACGCGCTAGCGAGATTGCCTTATCCACAGCTCTCCTGACACCCTTGCGAGTTAGGTCTGTAGTTGATGAGAAGGCCAGCGCACCCTCATAAATCACCCTAATACCTACCCCCTCCTTACTCGAAATACCCGCATCCACAACCGCGCCATTCCTCACAACGATATTAGAGCCCGTATTTTTGTGATACCTAGCCTCAACGTAGCTCGCACCCTGAGATAAACCATAATCAATTGCGTATTGGAGTATATCCTCATACATGCTACACACCTTACGTCAAGAATATAGGATCAACTCATGTACTTAAGCTTTGAATAAGCTTTAAACATATCCAGTTAGCTCAGCTAAAACCTATTTTAATTTTACCTGAACTATTGTTTAGGGCTGCTATAGCTATGGTTAGGGTCGTCGTTGTTGGCAGCATCCACATGGACTTCTACGTTAAGGTGCCTAGGATACCAAGGCCTGGAGAGACTGTGCTAGGTAGCGGGTTCATTATGTCTCCAGGAGGCAAGGGCGCTAATCAAGCAGTAGGTGCGGCGAGACTAGGTGCTGAAACATACATGGTTGGTAGGGTGGGTAAGGACTGGCTAGGCAATGCGTTAATAGATAATTTCAGGGCTAATGGAGTAAATTCCGAGTATGTTATGCAGGACCCCTCAATACACACCGGCGTAGCATTTATATTACTGGAGGAATCGGGAGAGAACGCAATAGCGGTAGCTCCTGGGGCGGATTCAAGGGTAGCTAAAGAGGATGTGGATAGAGCACTAGACATAATTAAATCATCACAGATACTGCTGCTTCAGCTCGAGATACCTGTCGATACTGTAGTATATGCCGCTAAGAGGGCTTGGGAGGTAGGTGTGAGGGTGGTTCTTAACCCGGCGCCTGCAATGAGGCTGCCTGATGAGATCTTTAGGTACGTTAGCGTACTCACCCCAAATAGGATAGAGCTTGCTATGCTCACTAATACCCGCATAGAGGAGTACAGTGAGTTAGTTAGTGCAGCTAAAATACTCTTGAAGAAAGGTGTTAGGTACGTAGTAGTGACACTAGGTGCTCAGGGAGCTTTAATAGTGGGGCACGATTATACTGAGCTGGTGCCTGCCTATAGAGTTAAGGTAGTAGATACAACCGGTGCTGGTGACGCATTTAATGCTGCACTAGCTGTGTTCTTAGCAGAGGGAAGAGATATCAGAGAAGCAGTTAAGCTAGCTAACGCAGCTGCAGCACTTAAGATAATGAAATTAGGTGCTCAGTCAGGCCTCCCGAGAAGGGATGAACTTGAATCATTTATAGCAATGTATAAATAATATCCCCATAACAATACATGAGGTAGTAGAGCGGGGGGTATCCCTAGTGCCTGCTTCGGGCGCTGTCGTCCTTGAAGCTAGGGGCATAGTGAAGAAGTTTCCTGGCGTAGTAGCGCTTAAGAAAGTAGACTTCAACTTAAGGAGCGGTGAGGTTCACGCACTCGTAGGACAGAACGGAGCTGGAAAGTCGACATTTGTTAAGATAGTCAACGGAATCCTGCGCCCTGACGAAGGCGAAATAAGGGTGTTCGGTAAGAAAGTATTCTTTAAATCACCTGCAGACGCAAAGAGGCATGGCATAACACTAGTGCACCAGGAGATAACGCTTGTTCCTCACATGAGTGTGGCGGAAAATATAAGCCTAGCACGAATACCCACTAAGATTAAAGGCTTTGGATTACTCGATAAGAAATTCATGGAGGAGCTAGCTACTAAGGTACTTGACGAGTTAGGTCTGCACTTAAACCCATGGATTAAGGTTAAAGAACTCAGTGTCGGTGAGCAGCAGTTAGTTCAGATAGCTAGGGCGCTAGCTGAGAATGCTAACATAATATGCTTAGACGAGCCGACAAGCGCCTTAACACCTGCCGAGGTTGAGCGCCTCTTTGAGGTCATTAACGTACTGAGGAGGCAGGGAAAGGCAATCATATTCATAACGCACCACATCGATGAAGTCTTCAGGATAGCTGATAGAGTAACTATTCTCAGGGACGGGCATAAAATAGCTACATTACCCATAAGTGAGACCGACCCCCAAGAAGTAATTAAGTTGATGCTCGGCCGAGAGCCCGAGCAATTCTATATTAGGAGAAGAGCCCATAGAGTAGAGGAAAAGCAAAAACCCATATTAGTTGTCAAGAATTTATCAACTCAGCCAGCTAAGGCAAGAGGAGTTAGGTTAAAGGATATAAGCTTTGAGCTGTATCCAAACGAAATACTTGGCGTTGTAGGCCTGCTCGGCTCAGGGAAGACTGAACTGGGTAAGGCTCTCATAGGTATGGAGAAGGTAGTTAAGGGCGAAATACTATTTAAGGGAAGGAGAGTGCGAATTAAGTCGCCCATTGATGCGTTAAAGCTTGGTATATTCTACCTGCCGGAGGATAGGCAGAAGGAAGGCCTCGTCTTACTGATGAGGGTTAGAGAGAACATAGTTATATCATCGTTGAAGAACATAGTTAATATACTTGGTGTAAGGAGGATTAACTTAGAGAAGAAAATAGCTAGTGAGTGGGTCAGAAAACTTAATATTGTAACACCCAGCATTGATGCTAAGGTAATGAATTTAAGCGGCGGTAATCAGCAGAAGGTAGTCGTTGCTAAGGCTCTTCAGGTGAGACCGCAGATACTAATCTTCGATGAGCCGACAATGGGTATTGATGTCGGAGCTAAAGTAGAAATTAGAAAGATTATTGCTGACCTTGCTAATAAGGGCTACTCGATAATATTACTTTCCTCAGATATCGATGAGGTACTAGCCTTAGCAGATAGGATATTAGTCTTAAGTAAAGGAGTTAAAGTAGCCTCACTAATCAATGAAGGCATTACGAGGGATGAATTAATGCGATTAATGAGTCAATCTATACCCCCGTAGCTACTTCCTCGGGTGAGAGTCGTGAGAGAAAGACCGAATAAGTTAAGGGGTGTATGGTCTAAACTCTCGTCCTACGATGAATTCAAGCCATTCATAGCATTGCTTGCATTATTCGTAGGGTCAGCTATCCTCTCACCGCACTTCCTATCCTCGTATAATCAGAGAATCCTACTACTCCAAACAGCTCCGCTAGCGCTTCTAGCTCTAGGAGAGTCTATGATAATACTAATGGGTAGCATTGATCTATCACCAGGCTCTGCTATGGCCCTAGCTGGCACGGTGGCCGCGATAGCTCACACCACATGGGGTCATCCACTCTCAGTAGCTATACTAGCTGGACTAGCTACAGGCGCTCTAGTAGGAATAATTAATGGCTTAATGGTTACTAAGGCTAAGATACCCTCATTCGTAGCTACCCTAGCAACATTAGTAGCCGGTAGAGGAATGGTTCTTATCCTTACTGGTGGCCAACCAATCGTTGGCTTAAGCAAGTTTAGGATATTCACAAGCGACATATTGACTGTACCTCTCATGGTGTGGCTCTTCATAATTTTCGCTATATTCAACTTCTTCCTGCTAAAGTACACGAAAATAGGCGTTGAAGTGTACGCCATAGGGGGTAATGAAGAAGCTGCCAGATACTCAGGCATTAACGCAGACTTAGTTAAGCTGGGCGTATTCGCTCTGGCCGGTATTTACTATGCTATAGCTGGCCTAATGATGGATGCTAGACTCGAGGTAGCATATCCATGGACCGGGTGGGGTTACGAGCTAGATGCAATAGCTGCCTCAGTGCTTGGTGGCATACAGCTGACTGGCGGCGTAGGATCGCCAATAGGTCCTGTCATGGGCGCTTACATGCTTACACTAATAACAAATATCCTCATACTTCTAGGTGTCAACCCATACTACCAGTGGGTAGTCAAAGGCATGGTATTAGCAATAGCTGCGACAGCACTAACTAGAGGCCTCAGATACGTCAAGTAATACCTTAAGTTAACCCCAATACGTAATACATCAACTTTTTAAACCAGATTAAAAATGAGGAGTATTTATTTACTACTTCCCCATAATACTTTTTTGAGGGACTCCACGTGAGGCTCTCGCGAATTGGCGCATCTAAAACAGCCGCAATAGTTATTGTCGTAGTAGTAATAGTTGCAGCAATAGCAGGTCTTGCTGCATACATGTCAACAGTACCGCCCGCACCTACCACCACAACACCAACAACTACCGCGACCACGCCAACAGAGACAGCACCGACAGCTACAACTGCAGCACCTGGGAAGATTACGCTAGCACTATTCATCAGTAATTTAGGTAACCCGTACTTCGTGATGATGAAGGACGGAGCCGTTAAGGCTATTGAGGAATTAAAGAGTAAGGGTGTTAACATAGAGCTTAAGGTCTATGATGCTAAGGATGACCCAAGCCTTCAGGTCAACCAGATAGAGACAGCTGTATCAGAGGGCGTTGACGCGATACTAGTTAATCCCGTCCATAAGGAAGCTATCCAGCCAGCCCTAGAGAAAGCCAAAGATCGCGGCATACCCGTAGTAACTACTGACAGAGACGTAGCTAATCCTGAATTAAGACTTGTATTCATAGGTACAGACAACGTCAAGGGCGGTGAGCTAGCTGCCAAGGCACTAATCAAAGCACTTGAGGAGAGCGGTAAGTCTAAGCCATGGAAAATCGTTATACTACACGGAATACCGGGTACTACAGCAGCTGAGGACAGGAAGAAGGGCTTTCACAACGTACTTGACTCCTACATCGAGAAAGGAGACATAGAGGTTGTTGCTGAGGAAATAGCCAACTTTAGAAGAGATGAAGCACTATCGAAGATGGAGTCCTTACTCGCTAAGACTAAGGATGTAGATGCCGTAATCTGCGCCAACGACGAGATGGCCCTAGGAGCAATACAGGCTATTGAAGGTGCTGGCCTAACGCCAGGTAAGGATATCATAGTGGTTGGTTATGATGCCATACCGGACGCCGTTAAGGCTGTTAAGGAGGGCAAGATGTATGCTACCATGGCTCAGTCACCATTCTTACAGGGATATTGGGCCGTCTATGCGGCATACTACCACATAGTTAAGGACTGGAAGCCTAGCGCAGACTTCATACCAACACCGCTTGTTGTAGTGACTAGCGAGAACGCAGATACCTTCCAGGAAGAGACAGCTAAGCCGCAGCCTCTACCTGGAGCGCCTAGCGAGTAATCCTTAAAACTTAAACTTGAATCAGGTAAAAACCCCATCAATTTTTCCTTTCTGTTAACGCGATGTAGGACCTACATAACCTACCTCAATATTAAATCAATCTACTTGACATATTCTTACTTGGTGATAATTTATTGCAGAAACAGAAGGTATTCGTTGTTTTCATAGCACTGTGCCTAGTGTCTCTCTTCGCTGACA
>QMWS01000017.1 GCA_003661745.1 Thermoprotei archaeon
AAATAAGGGGAATCGTCATTTGGGACGGGCCCTAATCATCGAATCATACGTTGGCGTTTCAATCATCCATAAAATACTCCTAAGATAAAAGGTAAATATACGTTTACGTAATGCCAGCAATATTTATCAAATCCTGAAAACTAAGTATTTCGGAGGGCCCGCGACACCCGTATGACACCCTCGTCGGAGGGAGGATGATTACGGGGTCCCCGGCCTTCACACCCATTTCTTAGCTTAATAAGGAATAACCCTCAGCTTAATCCCGTTATATCATCGGTCATTGACGGGTAGGGGCCTCTTCATCGGTTTTAAGTCAACCAACAGTATTTGTTTAAATATTATGTTTAACCGAAATTAATTCTATCTATAATACATTAGATAAATACGTTCAAATCACGCATATGCGCTTAAACGCACACTCACCACACCTCCTTAAGCTGCAGTATACCTTATCATGTATGTAAGCTATCGTTTGTATGTAACCACTTAATTCACCTAATTCAATTATACTCCTACCTGTCAAGCACTTACTCCTTACCGGACACTCCATGCAATTTACCCCGTAAGTAAGGCACATGTTTTTATTTGGAATTAATACTTCTTCACTACCTACTAAACCTAACCTACGCGCAAATCTGCTATAGTGTACATCACTTGGCGTGAATATGGTCCCCTCACCAGTAAAGAGAAGAAATGCATCAGCTATTTTAGGTCCTACATTCTTTATGCCTAGTAACTCTCTCCTTAACTCCCAACCCCTAAGATTACTGGACACTACAACCCGTTCTAAATCCTCCACCACCTCATGCAACGTAGATAACTGGTAATTACCGCCTACCTCCGGTATCCGTTTAACTATGTACTTCGCTCTGTACTCCTCAATACCACTGAATATCGCCTTAACCCATTTAACAACATTAGTATGATATGAAGTTCTTCGAGAAAGAAATGTAGCAATAGCTATTATTAATCTATCTGGGTAGTAGCTGCTGGTAATTAATCTCAAACCTGAGTAGGTACTAAGTAGTACCTCCACCAAAGATCTTAATCTACGTGAAACCTTACTTATGTAGTCATACGGATTAAACCACGTACCAGCCCACTGCGCAATAACCTCATCAGTACATGAGGCTCCACTGCAAACTACCTTACCGTTCTTAACAGCTATTACGGTACCTACACCATAACCTAATTCCTTAACCCATACATTATTACCTACCTTCCTGAATAATACAGACGCAAAGCTAGGGAACATAGATAGGTCTAAATTAATGCTTGTCATCAACACCACAACTTTAATATAATTTAAGCGCTATTATTGTTAATTACCTAGTAGAGTCCTCACTAACGCTAAAATAAAACCGACTTAATTAAAGTGCTTTATGGATGAAGACTTACTCCCGGCCTGAGAGATGAAGAGAACTTACCCAACTGATCTCTCACCCTAGCTTAAGGGCGTCATGATATTACGTCATGGTTGACGGACTTATGAGTAACTCTTTACGGCAATAAATCCTTGAGCATCTTCAATCCATTTGATTACGCGAAAGCCAACTAATTCAAGTCTTTTCTTGATGCCCTTTAGTACACTCACATTACTATGTTTAAAGGGCATGCCCGTGTAGTGGAACAGCTTGCCACCCCTTCTTAGTACCCTATATAGTTCGCTATAGAAATCTCTGCTATATAGCTCGCCAGCGATATTAAATCTAGGCGGATCGTGTATTATATGTGTGAATATGTCATCGGGCAATTCACGTATTGCCTCAGTTATATCAGCTTTAATAGTCACTATATCCTTGCTTGCTAATCCCTTAGACCACGGATTATAAGTAGCGATTTCAATAACATTGGGATCCACTTCTGATGTTAAAACAAGTGCTGCTCCATGAACTCCAGCTATTGATGCTGTATAGCCTAAGCCAGTACATGTGTCTAAGACTATAGCATTTCTGAGCCTACCTAATTGTCTCACCTTACATATCGAATCCCTCCACGGATCAGTCCCTTCGCACCTATGCATGTGTATACCACTAATTTCCAACGTCGGTGCTTTATCAATTCCTGTAGGCCTTAGCTTATAGTATTTACGTAACTTCCCATCATACCAAGCCACAGGTACCAGCGCAGAACCTTTAATAACGTAAACAAAGCCCTCCCTAAGTCCTTCCAGCTCGCTTAACTCAAGGCAGACCTCCCGAATTTGCACGCAGTTATATCTACTTACATATCTTACTAGCTCGCTAGATAGCCCTAAATCTAGAGTTACGGTGAATTCGGCGTTACCCTTTCGTATGTGGCTAAGTATTTTATCTGCCATCTCCTGAGTCAGTACTGGTAGGTTTTTAGGCTTAAACACGTACCTATACTTGCTGATCCTGCTGAGCAGCTCATCAGCCATGTCAGTCATCGGAACTCCATACCTAAACTAATACAGGAACTCCCAAAATAGAAGTTAATGCTTCAGGCAAGCTAATCCCTCTCAATGACCTTAATTATTTTAGGAACTACCTGCGCCTTTCTAGACACTATGCCCGCCAGGTACGCGTAGCCTCTCGATAAGTCCGCCCCTAGCGCTTCCTCTATTATACTCTTCCGCCCTACAGCAATAATATACGAGGAGCTCTCAATAAAGTCAGTGATGAGCAGTGCCAGAAATACGTATCCGTGTTGCTTACGCAGCTTGTCCATGTACTCCATAATTTTCTCTGCATTTTGTATGTACCTGAGCGGCTTCGCAGTGAATATCTGTGCTATAGCGAACTTCGCACCTTTAGCTGTAAATTCCTTAATGTCCTTAGTAACTACCTCCTTAGGATCTAGTGTCTCATCTAACGACATAATCTCCTTCGTTACGTCTGTGACATCACTCATGCTTAAGCCGACATAATCGAGTAACTCGCTAACAACTCTTTTGTCGTCCTCTGTTGTTGTGGGGCTCTTGAGTAGTAGTGTATCCGTTAGTATAGCATAAAGCATTGCTTCAGCTAAATTCCTAGGTATTGTGACGCCCCACTCCTTAGCTATTCTCCATAATATGGTACAGGTAGCACCTACAGGTTCTACTCTGAACAGTATGGGGGACCTAGTAACTATATCCCCGCTAACCCTGTGGTGATCTACAACAGCAACCACATCTGCCTCCTCAATACCCTCAACAGCCTGGCTCAGCTCATTATGATCAACTAGCGCAACCTTCTTCCTGTAGTCCTTAACTAAGTCACTCCTAGTAACTATCCCCCTCAGCTTACCTGCTTCATCAACAACTACAACACTCCTAACTAACTTCTTCGTCATTAAGTCCCTTAACTCGCTAACTAGAGTATCCTCATAGACAGTTTCAGCCTCCTCAGAAAACTCCTTTACCGGCCTACTGAGGTCTAGCAGCCTAGCAGTCATGTACGTGTCATGCCTTGAGAGGAGTACTGTAACGCCTCTCTCCTTGGCCTTCCTAAGTACCTCCTCCGAAGGCTTCTTGCCTCCCGTAATTATTAGGAGTGAAACACCTAGCTCTATTGCCTTCAGCTGAACGTCCTCTCTATCACCTACTAGCAATATATTGCCACGTAGGTCATACGAGCTCTCAATAGTTTTAACAGACATAGATGCTACAAATACCCTACCAGAAACTTTCAGTTCCTTACCTTGAACTAGAAGCTCACAGCCTATTACATCAACTATGTTCTTAATCGGCACACCACTCAACGTGAGCCTCATGACGCCTAACTCAGACATCATTGAGCGCGCGAAACTACTTGTACTGAAGATGCCGACAACTCTCCTGTGCTCGTCAACTACTGGGGCCGACCTCACGCCTAAAGATATTAGTAGGTCAATAGCGTATTTTACCGGCATGTCCGTGCTAACGTACTTAACATCACGCGTCATTACGTCAGCTACTCTAGGCCTCACGTCAGTAACTAGTACAGGCTCCTTAACTCCCGTACGGTCGAGAACGAACTTTATACTAGCATTTAACTCGCCAGCTCGCGCCTCTATGGCATTGAATCCACGCGCTCTCATCATATGCGCAAGTACGCTTGAAGCAATAATTGCGTCCACGTCAGGAGCTCTATGCCCTATAACGTAGATTTCCTTAGTGCTTAAGTTCAAATCAGCACCCTTGGGACATAATTGTATCGGCGGCTAATATTATGTGCAGGACCTAGTAAGAGTTGAATTGTTTAAACTATAAAAACTTTTAAAGCAAAGTACTAGAGAGCTTATTAACACCTGAACCCTAAGTATAACTCAAAGGAGTGGGAGTATGAGCACAGCAACTGAAATAATAGGAAAGTTCGATTTCATAAAGCAAAAGTACGAGTCGGTTCTCGGACGTCCGCTAAGCTATAGTGTACTAGTTAAGGTGCTTGCTATAGATTATGAGCTATCGCCTAGTGATACATATGAAATTTGGCGTAGCGTTCGGAAGCCGAAGAATTAATACATGTAAAAGTACACATTCTCATTCCGTGAGAACTTCCCTCGCTAATTCCTCATAGTCTAAGTAGCTCAATCCCAGTGTGTGCGCTAATATCTTTAAGTACCTTCTTAAGTCACCCGGCATGATTACATGATGGTTAGCTAGCGCGACTTGCGGGAAGACCTTGGCTGGGAAGGTCAGTAGTACTTCAGCTTGCGTCCTGCACATAGTGCCACTTAATAAGCCTGACTTCAGCACCTTAGCCTTAGCCGCTGCGAGGGACGTGAACTCATAGTCTACCGATGTTACTGTAATATCGTTGTGCCTTAGCTGTCCTGTAAGCCCGTAAGGATAGCCTGACTCAAAGTGGTCAAGAATCCTGGAATTACTGAGTAAGTCTATGGGTGCTGTGCAGTGCGCTAGGTATAACCTATAGTCCTCAGTGCCTGAGGGGTTAGCTATCCAGCCACTACTTCCTGTCAAGTGCTTCGAAACCATCATTAAGAATGTCGCAGTTAGATCTGCCTCACATGCTGCTACGTACCCTCTACTATTAAGTGCTGCAAGGGCAAGGCACGGAGTCACCTTGTGCTTTATTAAGTACGGGAAGCAGTTGATTGCGATGGCGTTATAGCCTTCGCTAGTTAGTAGTGTCTTTAACGCAGCGTAAACCGCGCCAATTTCCTTAAGAATACTTCGGTTAGCATTTGCGTCAATACCTACTGCCGCAGTAAGCATGTCCAAGAACTCACTAACATCTGCGGAATCTGTCTTAGACTTGACTAAGGAGTCGAAATCATCAGGTGATATTATATCTACCTCAGCGTTGAAAGCTCTCCTAAAACCTTCAACCTCGCTCGGCTCCTCCTCTAGCCCAACTAAGCACACCTTAGCACCCCTTATAGCTGACGCTGCTATAGCTATTCTCGCTGCTTCTTCCGAGACGTTTCCACACCTGCTGTCCTTGGGATTATGGCACGTAAATATCCATGATGAGATGCCCTCTATCTCGAGTCTAGCTCTAGCTGATATAGCTGATGGCAGACTGTTGTGCTCGCTGTGCGCAATAAATACCGCTGAGTCCTCTTCAAGGTAGTGGAGGAGTGCTCGAGCTAACTTGCTTGTTCCTCCGGTAAGGAATATGATCAGTGGGTAGTAACCTTTAAACTCATGTGCAATAGACTTCACCTCATCGAAGCTGGTTACTACCCTAGGTACTACAGTAATCTCCTTAAATTTCTCGAGGTAATTTCGAAAACATGCTGCCAACTCTCTGCTATATTCCTCACCGTGAATTTTAGAAGCTAACTGTACAGCAACTACCTTTCCCGTACTATCACCCCCCAACCTACTAAAGCACTACATAAAGAAATTAAGCTTATACACCCGCTAAGTACTTAGGAAAGTGAAGACGATATGGAAGACGACCTTAACATACGTCAGGCACGAAGAAGTGATTTAAGGGAAGTTTACTTAATTGAGGTGAATTCATTTCCCTACCCCTACCCCATCGAGGTATTTCTTACGTTCCTAATACTGTTTCCCCAATACTTCCTGGTTGCTGAGTGCAGCAACAGCGTCGTGGGATACATAATGGGATCTGTAGATAGTGATGGATCCGGGCATATCATCTCCCTAGCGGTACGTCCATCATATAGGGGAAGAGGAATAGGTAAGAGGCTGCTTCTTGCCTTAGAGGAGATAATGAAGGAGAACGGCATTCATAGAGTTAAGCTCGAGGTCTCAGTAAATAATAGAGCGGCTTTAGCGCTGTATAAGTCATTAGGCTATAGAATAGTGGGGTTAGAGAGAAACTACTATCCCGATGGCTCAGACGCGTACGTTATGACTAAGGAACTTAGTAATTAGTTTATTAACAGCGTCGCAGTACATTGGGTGGACGTAAATTCGCGCTATACCCATGGATTCAGGTAAGTGCTTAACTATCGAGCCAGCAAACTCTGTTATCTTTACCGAGGTTCCATTAATGAGTACTCTGACTGTTTCTTCATCCGAAACTATGGGTATTACCTCTACGTAAGGCAGTGTGCTATACCGTGGGATACCTTGATCCCTCACGAACTCTATTGCCTTATTTATGGACTCCCTGATAGCTGAGGGGACAGGATTTACATTACTGAAGCCTATCCACTCATAAACTGCTCTGAAGCCCTTCCTAGTCATGTACATTCTAACTAGTTCTCTGAAGGACTCGTCTCCAATATCCTTACTTAGCACGTAGCTCAGCACACCACCTATGTAGAAGTCATCCCAGATATAGAAAATTCCTTTGCGTATGGAGTTCCTTATCCCGCTTGCTGATGTGAAGGGCTCTAGGAGACCCCTTAATTCAGTACTCTCGCTTATTTTCTCGTAAATCAGCGCTATTAGTAGCTGATACGACGTTATTGTCTTATGGTAATAGACAGTTCTATACATGTGGAGCCTAGCTATATAGAAGTTCTCAACAGCTTGAACAGCCTTCTTTGGTACTGCTATGTATCCATCGCTATCAACTGTCACTGTCTGCACAATTCTGTCTAAATCTATTAACCCGTATGCAACGCCCGTATGGAGCGCGTCACGCAGGAGGTAATCTAACCTATCAACATCTAAGTCACTAGAAAGTAGTTCATTATATACAGTCTCCTTATGCAGTCCAGCAACTATAGCTGCTACTTCCCTTGGCTCGAAGCCATAATTTCTCAAGACGTCAGCTATATAAGGGTCTTCTTCAATAACCCACCTACTTAATTCCTCATGCTTTAACCTGAACTTACGTATAAAGTAGTGCTCCACGCCGTGAGAAAACGGTGTGTGACCTATATCATGAAGTAGTGCAGCAAGCTTGAGTAACTGAACATCATCCCTAGGTATGATGCCTTCCTGAGCTAGCTTGCTGGCGATAATCCCCATCAAGTACATTACACCTAGCGAGTGAGAGAATCGAGTGTGCACCGCCCCTGGGTAGACATACCATGCTTGAGCAAGCTGCTTAATCCTCCTGAGCCTCTGAAATGTGGGTGTATCAACGATCTTTAACTCAACTTCATTAAGAGGGATATATCCGTGTAGCTCGTCGTAAACGCTCTTAACTGCTGGCTCACTGCTCCAGTATACCCTCATGAATATCCCTTCACGAAGAGTATGTATTAAGAAGTTAAATAACGTAAGCTTACCTTACTTAAGCCCTCTCTCTTAAGCCAACTAAGTACTTATTCAACACCCTAGCAATAACCTGAGCTTCCCTAAGTGTAATATATGGTTTTTTCTTAAGAAGTTCCTCTAGAGGATCTGGCGGTTTAGGATAAACGTCATACCTAAGCATAATATATGAGGCAGCAATTTCTAGTGCCTTATCAAGCCTTATACCTGTTGACCTTAAGTCCTCGAGAAACTCCCTAATGCTCGGCAGTCTCAGGTTCTCATCACATATGCACCTCTCCCGTACATTACCTGCCTTAAGATCCCTCGCTAGGCCTCTTGAATAAGGTCCCTTTACACCCCACTTAAACCTGTAGCCTAGGTGCACATTAAATACCTTCTGAGCAATATAGACTAACCAGTGTATCGCCACACCAACAGCCTGCTGATCCTTAACGTAACTTACGAGCTCTCTAACAAGTTGCAAAACACAGCATATATTGCTCATAATCTCACATACACTTCTCTCGTTTGCGAAATATCTTATAAATGAAGCACCATATTCCCTAAATTAGATTTTATTGCAGCTCTAGGAAGTGCCAATCGCTGTAGGTGTTACTTAGAGGTAGGACATGTTATGTAATCCGAAGGCAGACTTAATTTAAAATTTTGTGTGATCTCACCTAACAAGTAATACTGAAATCGGCACATTGACTATTATTGAGAGTGCTGTTGACCCTATAATTATCTCCTCTGAGACGGTCCTTCCTCTAGCTGCTATGATTATTATGTCATAGTTACCCTCAACGGCTTCCTCAATAATCTTAGTAGCTGTTGACTGACTATTTCTGTCAAGATCTACTACCTTAATATCGACATCTATACCCGCGCTTAAGGCCTCACTCTCCACTCTTTTCCTAACCTCATCAACACTCAGTGAACCATCATTAACTATAAATGCGGTAATTTTTGATCCGTATCTTTTAGCGAAATCTAAAGCTATTTTCAGTGCACGCGTACTGGCAGCTGACCCATCAAATGGCACTAGTATTCTCCTAAAGAAGTAGCTAATTTCATATGTAGGCTCCCTAATATATGCCACAATAATCACCTCCTGTGTCTGAGTTCATAATCAATTAATATTGTTGATTTTAAAGCTTTCATCACTTACCACCAAAGAATTTTCTTGCTGAGATCTTTAATGCTTGAACAGCTGGTAGCGGCTCTCCAGAGAGCGCGACAAGTAATGCGCCACCTCCAGTTGATACGTGCATCCCCTCTCTTCTAGCCTCCTTAATCATTGCTGCTAGGTGACCGCCACCTATAACTACGAATGCTTGACTCTCTATAGCTGCCTTAAGCAGCTCTTCAGTACCTCTCCTAAATCTTGGATCCTCAACATAGCCTGCCGGACCACGCATTACAACGATTTTCGCCTCCTTTATTAGCTCGCTGTACATCTCCAGCGTATAGGTGCCGATGTCAAGGGGCTTGCCGTCAACGCCGAAGACAGGCTCCTCCACGATGTCGCCATTACTCTTAAGTACCTTGTAGTCGTATGGCGTATCTACTGGCGCGCCTGAGAGCAGCACCCTCCTCGCTCTAGGAACCAGCGAGAATAGCCCTGTCTCCTCTAGAACCCTCTTTACTGATTTACTCACTCTACCGCCTTTAGCTACATGGAATGTAAGCCCTACTAACCCGCAGGTGAGTATCCTGTCGGCTATCTTCCTCTTTGTTAGGTACTCAATTATCCTTATGGTGTCATGTACCTTGGCCCCACCAAGCACGAATACTCTGGGTGGTGACGACGCCTCAATTACGCACTCTAAAGCATCCAACTCCTTCTTCATCAGCTCGCCAATAGCTGACGGCAGTACCAGCGGGAAGCCTACTATTGAGGGTTGAGATCTGTGAGCTGTAGCAAACGCATCAAAGATGAAGTAGTTGAAGTGCGGCGCTAGCCTCCTAACTAGGTAAGTCCTCGACTGAACCTCAGGTGAGGACTCAATCATCTCCTCAGACACGAATCTCACGTTGTCCAGTAGCAATACATCGCCCTGCTTGACAGATTTAATAGCCTCTATTGCCGCCGGACCCATAACGTCCTCGATAAACTTTACGTCCATACCTAGGTACTTAGCTAGTAGCTCCCTGTGTGGATGAAGTGATATGAAGTCCCTACCGCCTGGTCTCCCCTGATGAGTAACTAGTACAACACCTGCGTCCCTTTCAAGCAGCTTCTTAATAGTTGGGATATGTGCCCTGATTCTTGTATCATCCAGTATAGATCCATCTTCACCTATAGGGCAGTTAAAGTCGACTCTGACCAAGACGCGCTTCCCGCTTAAGTCAATATCGTCTAAGGTAGGTAAGCGTAGAGAACTCACTCTACAACACCCAGAATATATTGAAGGGATCCTTATTATTTTAACGTAGTCAGCCATCTGTGGCAGAAGCAGCTTAAGGACACGATTGCAATACACTCTA
>QMWS01000018.1 GCA_003661745.1 Thermoprotei archaeon
ACACCTAGTGAGGAATTAAGTAGGAAGTATGGAGGGACCATAGCGCTGCTTAGGTTCTTCATAGAGGATAATAGGTACTCGGTAGTTGATAGGATAGCATTTGCTCTCTCGCCCGAGTCAGCTGAGGTAGCATTACTCGAAGCTCTAAGGATTGTTAGGTCACTGATGGAGAGGTCAGTAAAGGCTAGGATCAAAACGAGTGAAAGTAAGGTATATAGTGTGGTGTGCTGCGACTATGGGCTCGATGAAGGCCCTGGAATTACCGGCGAGTTCGTTGAAGCCAATAGGCCTGAGGTTAGGGGAAAGAAAGGGTACTGTGTGCCATGCCCACTAATTCCCTCGGCTGAAGAGCTTGAGGAGCTGATTAACGAATTAAGGGAGGACTTGACTATCGGGAGGAAGTTAGCTATACTAGCGTACGGATACCGCAAGGGAGCGACAGAGAGGTGATTTTGTCAGAGGTGGGCTAAATGGTGTACCTCTCCCTAAGTGCGAGGATCCTACTTAATGTTGAAGCGCTGAACATGGTTGAGAGCATAGGTAACTTCGTTAGGCATAGGCGAGCCCCCATAATAGTGCCGGCAAGTAAGGGCTTCGTACTTAAGTACGTGCCAGCGATTAGCGGTGAATCACTGGCTCACGCATACCAGGAAGTAGTTGCTAGGGTAGCTAGTGAGGTGGGGCTTAGTGTATGCAGTAACTGCAGGGCAGGGTACTTCATAAAGCACGCTGATGACTCAGTTCTCGAGGAGTGGGCCAAGGAAGCACAAAGGAAAGGAAGCATAGAATTTGAGAAGACCGTCATCCAGCGGTGTGTAGTCGAGGATATAGGAGGGTTCCTGTACGCTGGGAGGGAGCCGGTCAAGAGAACATCTAGATTCCAGGTAGGCTACATGATACCAGCCCTAGACGCTATTACGTCAACAGCTATTGAAGCTCAATTCCACGTGAGGTACGCCAGGGTACCCGAACAACAGTCAATATACAATGTAGAGGTTGGGTCAGCAACATACGCATTCGGCTTTAACCTAGACGTAGATGGAATAGGGGTCCTGTCCTCAGGAAGTAGGGAATTAGCTGTAAGTAAGGAGGAGAGGGTAAAAAGAATAGAGGTAGCTGTTAAGGCACTGAGCGTGATGCTAGCTAGCGCATTATTCGGCGCGAAGAGAACTAGGTTCTACCCAAGCTGGAAAGTACTGAGTGCTGTAGCAGCAGTATCGGATCCAATACCAGTAACTGCTGAGCCTCCACATACTAGACAGTACGTAGCTAATACAGCAGAGAAGGTAGAGTCAGTGAAGAAGCTACTAAAAACAGGGTCACTGAAGATTGATGAGAAGGTGTGGGTAGGGTACTTCAGGTCTAAGGAGGATGACGTAGGTGAGGTAAAGGGCGCTGAGGAAGTGCGTGACGTGACAACACTAACTAGTAGGGCACTAGAAGTAATTCTAGAGTACATTAAGTAAGTAAAAGTCGGAGCTAGCGGTGGCTTCAGCTTGAAGCTAGTCGTTATTAAAACAAAGGTTTTTTGGGGGTACAGCATAAAGTACCCAACTCAAACAGCAGCGCAGGACTCGATACCCATACCGCCACCAACGACTGCTTTGGGGGCCTTAGCAGCTGCATACGCTAAGTACCTCAAGCTACCTGAGACCTTAAGGGCGGGAGGAAGAATATATAGCACAGCAGCTAGGCTGCTCCTAGACGGGGTAGTTAAGTACGCTACATCCGCACTCATCACCCCGGTAGCGGTGAAGCACAGCGACGTAACGAGGAATATAATGCTCATCTACCAGAGGCACAAGGAGAGCAGGTACCACTTCGCAGCACAAGCAATGAGTAAAGTCTATGCACCTTCAGTGGATAATCAGCTTGTGCTAGCTTACGTAGTTAGGGACAGCCAAGCGGAGCTAATAAGCAAGATAGCTTGGGGAATAACCACAATAGGGTGTAAGGAAGGCTTAGTATCTGTTGGTGAGGTAGCGATATATGATATTCCGGCTACTATAGCTAGGGCAGGCACTACGGTGGAGACTCACTTCATAACACCTTCTGAGCTAGCATCATGTGAGAGATCGTGTACTGAGGTAGAGCTATGCGAGCTGAGCCCCGAAAGTTACCTAGCTGGGAGGGCATGCTCAAGAAAGAGTTATCTAGTACCGCTGAGTCCTAGAGTAAGAGACATTTTCGGAGGGTCGATGCAAGTTAAGGTCAAGGCTGACGCGCTGCTATTGGAGCTACCGCTAACCCGCAGCATAAAGTCGGCAATATTGCTACCGAAGGAGGTGGCTGGTTAGTGGGCTATATCGCCTCGATTCAGTTACCTCCTAAGGGCTTCATAGTACGTAGATTCATAGAGCTGTCAGTAATGTACTTAAGAGGCGTGGAGATAGTTGGTGATAAGCTAGTTATCACAAGTTGTAGGGACCTATGCATAGAGCTAGAGAGGATACTTAGTACTCTAGGCGATAGGAACGTGTACCTAACAGGTAATGACGTCAGAGGAATAATTACTAGGATAGCTACTTTACTCGGCGTAAGCAGTGGTGGGAGAGCGCTGGCTACGGACCTGCTTAAGTCCTTAGTAGACGTAATTAAGGCGAGGGTTAGTACTGAGTGTATTACTAAGGATTTAATAGAGACGAGGTTAACCCCCATTAACCTATTTAAGTCCAATTTCTACGAGTATGGCAGGGTCTACTTAGCTAGACCAGCTACTAGGTACGTAGGCTTAGAGAAGATCCCGGTTTTCCTACAGTTACTCGGTATGTTAGGTGCGTTGCTAGCTGATGCAGGTAGGGTTAGGAGGGACGATGAGGTTATTCATTATTACGTACTCCCACCAGAAGGCATCTCTAGCGACCTAATAGCTAGCTCAATAACTGACGTTGTTAAGAAGCATAAAGTAGCTGTCAGGATGCTAAATAGATTTGCTAGCGCTCCTAGGGCGCTATATGTGATTAAGTTATCAGCAGAGCTAATTAAGCTAGGGTACACCAGCGATGAAGTAGTAGCTGAATTGGTGAGTATTCAGGAAGGACGCAATAGGGCAACAATAATGTCGGTGGAGCCGCTTTCTACTGAGGGATTAGTGAGCTTAATACTACTAGCTGGTAGGTCAGGGAGAGAGCTAGCTGAGAGATTAAGTACTCTAGCTGAAGTAGCTATTGAGTCATTAAACAGTAGAGCTGAGGTCGAGCACCGTAATGGAGACCTAATTACGAGGATGGCCAGCGATCTCATAACATACGCTAGAACCTGCTCACTCGATGCGCTATACTCTATCGCATCTACCTTAATGAGGCTCACAGAGCAGGTCCGTAGAGCATCAACAGACGCATCTAGGTACTTAACCAACAGGATTAAGGGTAAGGGAATTAGTGAACCTGCTAATTGGTTAGCTGAGTTAGCGGAGCTAACCTCCAGACTAATGAATGTATGCCTAGCTGAGGCACCGGTGCGGTAAGGTATGGCTAGGATTCTAAATGAATTATTCATTGATACAGTAGAGAAGATAGTGAAGTCCGGTGAGGTACCTATAATAATATATGAGGCACCAACAGGTTACGGCAAGACCACCTCCTCAATAAGCTTCTACTCAGTCACGAGTAGGTACGGTATAGCCTCATCACTCATACACGTACTGCCGATGAGATCCATAGCTATTGAGCTCTACTGCAAGATAGCTAATGCCTTAGGCGGGGGTGAAGCAGCTAGCAAGTACTGCGAGGAATTCGGGAGAGATGCAGCTATAGAGAGAGCACTTGCAGACCTAGACATCTCGCTAGCTGACGTAGGGTACCAGTTTATGGACCCCATAGACTCTTCTAAATCCCCTTTCTTCCTAAAGACCTTGCTCATAACGACATTCAATAGCTTCTTCCACAACTTAGCTAGAGTGCCAGTCGGTGAATTTAGGAAGTACAGGAGGCACTACGAGGTACCTAGAGCGGCTATATTTACATCGAGCATGGTGCTTGATGAAGCCCACCTATATGGTGGAGACCCAGGCGGAGGATCAGAGACATCGGTAATCACGGCCTTCATCGTAAGCGTTAAGGCACTAGCTGAAGCACGCGTTCCGCTACTCATAGAAAGTGCTACACTACCTACCCAGCTACTCGATACCCTCAAGGAGATAATCGTAGACTCTGGCGCGACTCCTACCACCATATCGTTCAGGTATAGCAGGTGCTGTAGCTCACTACCGCATACTGTAGATAGTAGTAATTCAGTCGTATGTCACGATAAGGAGTACGTAGATAGATGCCTAAAAGTAAGGTGGGTCACAGACGTAATTAGTGACGAGGAATTAGCTCTAGTGGTTAAGGATCACGTAAGTAGAGGCGATAGTGTGCTGATAGTTAGGAACACCGTTGAGAAGGCAGTAAGTACTTACCTGAAGCTTAAGGAGGCCTTTAATAACATAGCTCTGATCCATGGAAGGTTCACTAAGAGCGATAGAGCTAAGAAGCTATCTCAATGCAGGCGAGCTGAGGTAGCAGTAGCTACGCAGGTAATTGAAGCAGGTGTTAACTTAAACTTCGATGTGCTTATAACGGACGCAGCGTCACCGTCAAGCATAGTACAGAGAGCAGGGAGAATTGCTAGGGACTGCAGGGAAGGTGAGGCATACGTATATGTGGTTAAATCGGACGGCGACAGCGTATATGATGAGGTGGTGACGAGGGAATTCACTAGGAAGCTCATCGACTTAACTAGGGATTCAAAGTATGTCATAGAGTGGAGGATTCCTTCTGAAAAGCTAGTAGATAGTAGGATCAGCTTCCTAAAGATAATGAATGAAGTCTACGCAGGGAGAAGGCTGGTATTCGATGTGGAGAGGTACTCGGTACTTACGGAAATAATCACTAAGCCTCTAATAACGCAGGACGAGTTGAGTAAAGTAATCTACAGATACAAGAGTATCCTCTACTCTTCCGTACTTACTCCAGTATATGTCGGCAGAGAATTACCTAGTAGCATGGAAGAGCTCCTCAGCAACTCCGTACCCCTTTCACTAAACTACATTCAGAAATTTGCATCAAAGCTATTGAGAAAGTACGGTTGCGACCTAGGGGTAATTGCGCTTAAATGCACCAACGACTTCTCCGAGTGCGGTATAATCGAATATAAGGTGAGGGCGGACATCCTGAAGGATCCGGTGAGACTATTTATGACCCGAATACTAGACAATAATCACGTAATTTCGCCCTTAGCCTTTATAGCTAGATCTAGCGCATATAGCGCTGAAGTTGGGTTAAGGGTATGAGGTATGGTAGTTTACGCTTGGTGCGGTTCAAGACTTAAGGACCACCTAGTTAACACGGCAAAGGCGGTACTTAAAGTGCGTAGCTTAGATAGAATAGCTGGAGTAATTGCTTACAAATTAAGTAATTATTGTAGTAGTGCGGAAGGCAGGATCTCAGCTAGTGAAGCACGCGAGTTAATTCTGCTTACGCTGGCACTTCATGATATAGGTAAGGCGTGTAGGAGGTATCAGGAATCAGTCATCTTGAATGGTAGTGAATGCAAAGCTAGCTTTAGATACCACGAAGTGATTTCAGCAGCCATAGTTGCTGAGGCACTATTACCGGTTAGCCTAAGCGATCCTGTTAGAGCTGTAATTACGCTATCTGTACTTAATCACCATCACGCACTAAGGGACGTTAAAAGCGTAGCTACTACCTACTTGCCCGCCTACCATGATGTAATTAGTGAGTCAGGACCCTTCATTTATGAAGCCTCAAAACTACCTCAGGAAATCTACATTGATCTGGGATTGAGGAGTCCATTAGTACGTAGTGTCGTTGATAGTTTAGTTAAGGTATGTAGAAAAAGCTGTAATGAAGGTAAACTAGGGGACTTCATCAGCTATCTTATAGCAGGAATCAGAGGTAGGCCTGGTGGCTACATGTTCTTGATTCGAGGGGTAAAGAGAAGTTACGGCGGAGTTACCAAGTACTTAGTGTCCGCGCTCTCAGGGCTAATTAGCATAGCGGATAACCTAAGCGCCTACTGTGAGCGGTCAGATAGACGTAACCCCTTCGTAAATAACTTACTGAATGAACTAAATGTAACTTGTGAGGCGCTGTTATGACGACCGTAGTTGTAGCAGCCAAGTACGTAATAATACCTAGGAAGGACGTAATACTTCCCCCACTGACCTCAAAAGTGATGAAATACATTATTGAGTCATCGAATAGTAGACTAGCTAGTCTACTAAGCGCTAGGAAGTTTCTGAAGCCTTCGTCAATGAGCGTCTTATTCTTAGGTAATAAACCCCTCTACTCAGAGAGCTATTCTAGTGAAGATAGAGTACTCAATGCTAGGTGCGGAGATGCTCTCATCTGCAAATTAGCTGTCGCTACATCGGATAACGTTAGTATAGAGTGCTTTAAGGAGATTGAGGGATCGTGGAGCACACCTTACGGATATTTCAAAGTAGCCTTAAGCGAGCTAGAGATCGTACCGCTTAAGTACCTCAGTATAGGGTTAAGCAAAATATTCAAAATATTATTCATCACTCCTACAGTCCTTACTGCTAAGCATATGGTGCCTCCGCCCCTGAAGGATAAGAGTAAGAGCCTACCGGAGAGGCACAGGCTGCTGCCCCAGCCCTCATTCATTTTTTCTTACTTGCTTAAGCTCTGGAACTCTATTGCTGGGCCGGAGGAGAGGATTCCGGGACCCGGTGCTGGTGATTGGGAGGCTTATAAGTTGGGTAGGTTAGCTGATGTCACTTTGGTTGAGGTGGACTATAGGCTGAGGCCCGTTACGGTCGTTATTGGCCGCGACTCGAGAGGTAGGTTAAGGAGGGCTAGGGGCTTC
Source organism: Thermoprotei archaeon (assembly GCA_003661745.1). Taxonomy (GTDB): domain Archaea; phylum Thermoproteota; class Thermoprotei_A; order Sulfolobales; family NBVN01; genus B83-G16. The sequence continues at coordinate 6,832 of QMWS01000018.1, forward strand.
ACGGGCTGGGTGATTTACGAGTGCTTAAGCAGGAAGCTACTCTCAATCTACGACAGACTCCTCGCACTAGCAACGTACCTGGGAGTAGGGAGGTCGCGAGGGATAGGGCTAGGAATGATTAAGGTAACGAATTTAAAACTAGGAGGTAGCGAATCCTCGCAAAAGAAGCCTTAATTACTCTCCTCCTTGTGCCCATGCTGCCTAAGCGCTATGGGGGAGGCTACGATTTAGCTCCTGATTAATGCTTTAAATCCCCTACTATTTCTGTGAGGTAGTTGTTGAGGAAGGTCCGTGTCTACTTCGATACTTCGATTTTGATAAGGGCTGTTAATTCTTGGGAGGTAGGTCATGTGGAGTCCATTCGTTTTATTGAGGATTTGTTGGGGAAGAGTTTGTGAATAGTGATGGGAGGGAGCTTAGATTCGGTATTGGGGAGGTAATAGCTACGTGCGAATGTGTTATTGGTGAGGCAATGGGATTATTCCCGGAATGTGAGGGCTGTTTAGATGATGCTACCAAAGAAGTTATAGAGGCTCGATGTCTTAGCCGTCCGGTACGGTTGCTAACGTAAATTTTATAATGGATTCTTAAATATCGCTAACATTATACTTATACTGGAGATGGTTAAGCGTGAGTAGGGTTGTTGAAGCCGTGTATGAGAAGGGCATATTGCGACCGCTGGAGAAGCTGGATCTGCCCGAGGGTGTTCGGGTAAGGCTGAGGATTGAGGGGATTTATGGCCTTCTAAAGGATTAGAGGATAGATCCCCAAAAGTTGAAGGATGAATTAAGGAAGTTGCATGGTTGAAGAGCCCTGACACGTTACTACGCCGACACTTACGCTTTGGTTGAGATTCTTAGGGGCAGCCCTGCTTACGAGAGGTATGCTAGTGAAGAGCTCGTTACTAGCGAGTTTAACCTATTGGAGCTTGCCTACGCATTAACGAGAGACTACGGGAGAGAGAAGGCAGTCGAGATATATTGAGAATAACGCGAGCCTTCGTAACCATCGTTCAGCCCACAGACGAAGACCATGCTGAAGCTTCCACGCTACGCATAGAGTTAAAGAAGCAGAACAGGAACCTCTCCCTAGTAGGTGCCTTAGGATACGTGCTTGCGAAACGCCTCAAGATATTATTCCTAACGGGTGACCGCGAATTCAAAGATCTAGATGGGGTAGAATACGTTAAATAAAAGCTTGAAAGGTGGCGAGAAGACCGGGCTTAGAAATAATAGGTACACTAGGCCTTCTGAAGGTTATGAAGCTAAAGGACATAATAAGGGGAGTTAAACCGTTCATAGAAAGACTTGGAGAAAAGAATTTTACATTAGTGGTGACCTTATAAACGATCTATTAGGTAATATAGGGGAGGTATAAAAGTATAGCCCCTCTAGGAACCAAGCGAATCATAATTACTTGCCTATGCTTCTCAAGTACGCAATATAGCATTAAGAAAAATACTCAACAGCACTGTCCCATATACTAGAAAATAAGTATGAAATCCATACCTAAGTGCCCCAGATAGTCATTAATTTCTGGGACAAAAATATTTTAAGTGCTGGCCTCCGGAGCTGGAGGTCCCGGGTTCGAATCTCAGCAGGCCCACCACATAAATACCTTATATACAAACTTCTTCTGGCTAGACGAAGATTATCGAGGAGATACTAAGCTACTTTCTTAAGAGAAATGATGAAGTAGCCCAGTGGGATCTTAACGAAACTGGAACGAACACTGAACCTTGAGGAATGGTTAGCGGAAAAGAGGGAGCTTATAAAGCGAGGATGCTGGAGAGACGCAAGAGTATTGTTTCAAGTGCTCGGAGGGCAGGGTTCTTGGCTGGCATCTAGTAAAACAGCTTGAAGTAAAGCAGATGTTCTGCCATGATGATCAGTATTTTAACCTATTGGCTAGATAAGACAGGCATTCAGGCAGAGTATTCGTAGGCTTTACAGCACCAGTAAATTAAGCTACTTATACGTGTTTAACAAGTAATAATAGTCTTGGGGGTTGGTACCGTGCCCATGTTTTGCTAGGCATAATGGTTTGTAGAGCGGCTTTGTGGGATTGTTGGTCTTAGGACTTTCTAGACTAAGCGGGTAAGCAGTGTTAGGGTATGATGCAGTTTCTGGCTTGTAGGTCTTTTAAGGTCTTTGTAGGTTCTGATACGCCACTTTAGGATTTAATCCTAAATATTCAGTTCCTTAGCTAACACTTCTGCTAACTTACTTGTATACGCTGGGTTTACGTAGTACGTTTTAAGCCCATATTGTGGTGCATGCCATGATATCCTCTCGATAATACTGGTTGTGAATAGTGATACTCTCCTATTCCATGTGTTATTCTTCCTTTTACCGCTCTTTATCCAGACCCATCTCATATACCCTAGTGTCCTTGGGTTCTCTAATACTATTACTGAGCATCCATGATTGACTGCATAATCTAGCACCTTATGAATAGCGTTCATCATTATACTAACTCTTCTATCGTAGTCTAATCCTTGCACCTTAAGTTCTGGGAAACGAACAATATAAGTATCTAATAGAATCCCTTGTTTAGACGCTATAGCAAGATTTATCCTATCAAGATTAACATCTATTCCACCAATATTACTTCCGTAAGCCATTCTCTTAGCTGGGAGAAACTTCACGTACAGCTTCCAAGGAATTGTGACCTGTAGTTCACAGTATGCCCTACTAGGTGTATAGTTTAATAGAATTATTCTCGCTAGATAACCAAGCTTATTCTCTATTCCTGCTTAGCTATCTCATTGAGAATAATGCTGTACCTCTTTGAAGCCTTATACTTTACTTTAATTCTCCTCCACGAAATTCTATCATAGACCAGTTTTCAACTTTATTGTCTCCAATAAGCCTTATGTTTCTATTTCCTTTTTCACTAGTATCGTTTCTAGCTCCTATTGACTGTATCATCCACCAGTTCCCGAGC